>JADGAO010000151.1:2072-8322 GCA_015231995.1 Nitrospinota bacterium
GGCTGGAATCCGGCTTCGGCGTTTATCACGTCGAGCCTCCAAACGTCCTGCACATAACCTGTCGCCCCCGACCATCCAGTCTTTTCATCATCCGGCCTGCTTAACACCGGGATGTAAGTGAAGTTGGGCGATTGGGACGCAAGAGTCGCAAGCTCCGGGCGGTAGCCTAGGTCCCACGAGTGCCGCGCCCCGTGCACTATGACGTAACGCCGCGACATGTCACTGCCGAAAATGGTGCGTATCGCGCTCATGAACGGGGCAAGCCCTGTGCCTGTGGCGAACATGACGATGTGCGAGCCTGGCCGGGCCTGGTCTATCTTGAACGCGCCTTTTATGTTCGGCGCGAGAAAAACCATGTCGCCAACCTTGAGGCTGAACAACCTGGGAGTCAGGGCGCCGGAGCGGATAAGCGTTATGTACAACTCCATATACTCTTTCGTCCGCGATGACGAGGCTATAGAGTAGGCGCGTTTTATAAGCTTGTCGGGCGGAGGAGGTGTCTCTTCCGGGTCAGTCACGGGATGACGCGGCGCGGAGCCGGGAAGAGCCAGCACGGCGAACTGTCCGGGAGCGAAATCCGGAATCTCCCATCCCACAGGTTTGACGCGCAGTATCATCAGGCCAGGCGCGACTTCTGTCATGCTGACGACTTGGGCGTTCAACTCATTATCGGCCATAGGGTACTCCTTTAACTAACCAGTCTGTCATGGCGTTATCATACACGAACCTTTGGTCTTACGATTCGGCGCGGCGTATGCTCCCTCCAATCCGTAACGGTGGATTGAAAAGAAAACCGTCATCCTCGCGCCTGGTTCAATCTCTTCAACATCTCCTCGTATAACTTCTCAAGCTCACGGTAGGGCTTAAACTCCTCTGTTTTCATGATTCCCGGGTTCAGGAATATTGCCTCCATCAGCTTGCTTCCGGCTTCGGCGGTCTCGCGGTTTTCAAGCATCGCCATCGCAAGCTCCAGCAAGACCCATTCCTTGTTGCGGGGGTTATAGGAGAGGACTGTGTTATAAACCGCCTTGGCGTCGTTTATCATCCCCTTTTTACGAAGCTCGGAGCCATATCTTAACCCCGCCGTTTTCATGTTCTCCGTAACGATATGCTTCTCCGGCACGGGATGTTTCAAAAGCTCCGTGTAAATCCGAAACGATCTGGCAAGATCGCCACGTTTTCTCGAGACTATGGCGAAGTTGTTGAACGCCGGCCCGACGGCCACAGGGTCTTTGGGGAGGATTTCGCCGAACAGCTTTTCGGCTTCCTCCAGGTTGCTGTTTACGCCCAACAGGACGGCCCTGTCAATCAACGTGTCCAAGCTTATCTCCTGATCCTCGCTATTTACTTCCTTTGTTTTGTGCACCACGCGGGAGACAAGCTCGGCGAGCAACTTTTGCCCTTCTGCAAACCCGGGAGTGTCCTGGAAATCCGCCTCATGCAGGGCGGAAAGAATTGGGGCGTAGGGGGTTTTCGGGAGTTTTTCGGGAAAATCACGGTTGTCATGCTCCATCTTTTCGATGAGCTTTTCCGCCTCCTGGAGACGTTTCAATCCGACGTCAAACCATTTGCGGGCTTTTTCGGGGCCTTCCTTTATCGCGGCCTGTTTGGCGAGGATAAGGCAACAGGCGCCCACTTTGGCGTATGGCGTGGGAGACTCCTGTTCGAGCCGGTTCGCCTCGCGGTAGTCGTTGAGCGCCGGGACGTATTTCTTGACCTTGTAATAGGCGTCGCCACGGTTGAGCAATATCTTCGGGTCGGCGTTTAACGCTATCGCCTCGGAGAGCACCTTTATCGCCTCCGCATGGCGGCCGCTTTTCATAAGTTCGTCGCCCAGGCGCAGAAGCCCTTTGTATGTCTCCAGGTCTTCCTGTTCTGTTGCGGAGACGCCAGGCGGCGGTTTTTCGTCAACCTTGAAATCTTTCGCCAGCAGGTCGTTGTAGGCGCAAAGCCCCGCCATCACCTCGTCTATATTCTGGCCGAGCAGGGTGTTCGGGGCGATGAAAATACAGTATTTGATGCCGAACGTGCCTAGGAATTTGAAAAGCTGGTTTTGCATCTCCGACGTGGTTGTGGCCCTGAAAATGGGCACGAAGTTTTCAAACGTCAGAAGCGGGTTGTGGCGTTTGATCCCGCGCAACACGTCAATCAGGTTAAAGTTGGACTGTTTGGGCCTGTATTGCAGAAGAAGCAGATGGTTCTTCTTGAGCGCATGGGTCATATACGCGATCATGTTCATCCCCTCGTATCCTGGATCGGGATGAAGCGTGAAACCGACCTTCATCAGTATGTCGAAAAGGCCGTTGACCAGCGAAGTGTCGTCTATTACGAATGAGGCTTCGGGATGCTTTTTCAGGAGTTCCGAAAGTTTCTGGCGGTAATAGACCTCCGGTTTCATTTTTTGTTGCGCCTTGCGGGCCTCTTCGGCGGTTTCCGACGACTTTCGCTCCGCTGGCTGTGACGGGATGAAATCCATGGTCACCTCGCCGTCTGACATCAGAAGCGTGGCGTCTTCTGAGGCGAAGGAGGGCTTTGTCTTGGCGGGCGGAGCCTTGGCCGTTTCATCGAACAAGCCAGACTCCGCCATCTCCATTACTGCGTTGAGGGCTTTTACGAATTCGGCGGCGCTCTGGAACCTGTCATCGGGATTCTTGGACATCCCTTTCTGGATTATGGAGTTGACCAGCGGCGGCAGGCCGGGCCGTATCGTGGTGGGCGGCGGCGGGTTCTCGTTTATCACCTTATACATAATGGTGGTGATGTTGCTTCCCGGGAACGGCTTTTCACCGGTCAGTATTTCGTACAACATGACGGTGAGGGAAAATATGTCCGACCTGTGATCCGCCTTCTTCCCGTAAATCTGTTCCGGCGACATGTAGCTTGGCGTGCCCATCACCGCGCCGGAAAGCGTCATTGACGTATCGGACATCTTCGCAAGGCCGAAATCGGTTATCTTCGGCGAATCGCCCACCATCAGGATGTTCGATGGCTTCAGGTCGCGGTGGATAACCCCTCGTTTGTGGGCGTAATCAACCGCTTCGGCGATCTGCTTGATTATCCCCACTCTCCGCTCCATCGCGGGGTAAGTGTTCTTTTTTATGTGCCAGTCCAGCCCTTTGCCCTCAAGCAACTCCATTGCGATATAGATGGTGACGGTTCCGTCAACCAGGATTTCCTCGCCTATGTCGAAGATCGTGACTATATACGGGTGAGACAGCTGGCCGGCGGCGCGGGCCTCGTTGTAAAAGCGTTGAAGGGCGTTCGATTCGCCCTTTTCCTCGACTAAAACAGGCGAGCGGATGACTTTTAACGCGATGAGACGGTCAATTTTCGGGTCGCGGCCTTTATAAACAAGGCCCATCCCCCCACGGCCGATCTCTCCGACGATTTCGTAGCGGCCCAATCGCTTCAAGGCCATAGTGGACTCTTGAATGTAAAGTAATGAAACGATATATTTGATTTTCTCACCGATTCAGGATAATTCCATTTCCATGGCTTATCAATCGGTTTTTAACAGGCGCCGGGAATGCACTGCCCATTATGCGATCAAAGAGAACTGTGATGGATGACCCAGAAAGCTTCCACCTCTTATGGCCGGAAGGCGAAGTCTCGCTCGCCGATCTTGCCCATTTGGGGGAAAACATCCTGAAGGGAGCGAAGGTTCCCTCCGCCAGGCTTGATGCGGCGCTATTGCTGGCCCACGCCATTGGCAGGGATACGACGGCTCTGATCGCCCATTTCAACGAACCGGCGGCGCGGGACGCCGTGGAAAAATTCGCCGGACTCGTCCGCAGGAGGACGCAAAAAGAGCCGGTGGCGTATATTACCGGGATCAAGGAGTTCTACTCGCTTCCTTTCAGGGTGGACAAGTCTGTTTTGATTCCCAGGCCCGAGACGGAATTTGTTGTGGACGAGGCGCTGGCATACGTTGAAGCGGATTCCGGCGTTACTGCATTGGACGTGGGCGTTGGCTCAGGGGCGATAGCCGTGGCTGTGGCCGTGGCGCGTCCGCGATGGAGGATAGACGCGGTGGATTCGAGCGCGGAGGCTTTGGCGGTGGCTAGAGACAATGCCGCCCTCAATGGAGTCACCGAGAACATAGAGTTCATGCTCTCCGACCTTTTCACAAGCGTCCTCGACAGGGTGTACGATCTAATACTCTCCAATCCCCCATATATCCCGGAGGGGTCGTCGGATGTGTTGCCGGATGTCGAGCTTTACGAGCCTCATTCAGCTCTCTTTGCCGGGGCCGATGGTCTGGACGTGATAAGAGCGCTTGTGAGACAATCCCCAACCCGGTTGAAAACCGGCGGCAGGCTTATCTTTGAGATGGACGGATCGCAGGCGCAAAGCGTGAAACGGATAATCGAGGAGACGGGGACTCTGAAATTCGTGAAAGTGGTGAAAGATTACGCCGGTTTGGACAGGGTGGTTGTGGCGGAGAGAGTGTGATACGCAGGAGCTCCGGACAGAAGTTGTCATACTGAGGGAGCCTTTGCGACCGAAGGATCAAAGTAGAACAAATTATTCTTTAGATAGATTCTTCGCGTTGCTCAGAATGACAAACTCTACGCTACGCTTCGTTCAGAATGACAACGCGGAGTTTACCCCGAGTCTATCGAAGGTTTCAGAATGATAATATCTCTAACGCGACGGGTTATGCAAAGTTCCCTCGCCTGGGACTGCAAACAAAGTATTGAAGGAACAATCCTGAAGTGGACGTAATAGTGATAGAGGGCGGGAAACCGCTTAAAGGCTCCGTGACGATATCAGGCGCCAAAAATTCCGCCCTGCCCATATTCGCCGCCACCCTGCTTGCGCCGGGGGAGTTCACGTTGGAGAACATCCCCGACCTGATGGACGTGCGCACGATTATAAAGATCATCACCGAGTTCGGATGCCGTGTCCGCAAAAACGGAGCGGACGGGTATACCGTGGACAGCACAGGGGTTAACAACCACGAGGCGCCTTACGACCTGGTCAAGACCATGAGGGCTTCGTGCCTGGCTCTCGGGCCGCTGGTTGCGCGGCTTGGCAGGGCGCGGGTAAGCCTTCCCGGCGGATGCGCCATAGGCGAGCGGCCCATTGACCAGCATTTAAAAGGCCTTTCGGCGCTCGGCGCGAGGATAGACATATCCCACGGCTATGTGGACGCGCATGTGGAGGGAAGGCTCGTCGGAAAGCACATCACCATGGACTTGGTCACCGTCACCGGCGTGATGAACATCATGATGGCGGCGGCGCTGGCGGACGGACAGACGGTGATAGACAACGCCGCTCGTGAGCCGGAGGTGACGGCGCTCGCCGATTTTCTCAACGCGATGGGAGCCAACATCCGTGGCGCAGGCACTCCAACCATCGTCATCGAAGGCGTCCGGGAGTTGAAACCGGCCCGCGTGACGAACATCGCAGACCGCGTCGAAGCCGGAACGTTCATGGCGGCGGCGGCCATCACCGGCGGCGACGTCGACGTTTGCGGAGTTGACCCGGTCAACGTTGGGGCTATAAGCGACAAGCTTCGAGAATGCGGCGTAACGGTGGAAGAGAACGGGCGGAACATACATGTGCGCGGCGGAGAGCGCATTATTCCCATCAACGTGACGACAGCCCCTTTCCCCGGGTTTGCGACCGACATGCAGGCTCAGTACATGGCGTTAATGTCCCTGGCCGACGGCGCGTGCGTAATCACGGAGACGATATTCGAAAACCGGTTCATGCACGTCGCCGAACTTAGAAGGATGGGGGCGGATATAACCGTCTCCGGCAAATCGGCGCATGTGCGTGGGGTTAAAAAGCTAAGCGGCGCTCCGGTGATGGCGACGGATCTGCGCGCATCGGCGTCGCTTGCCATTGCGGCTCTTGCGGCGGAGGGGGAGACTACGATATCGCGCGTGTACCATCTGGACAGGGGATACGAACATATAGAGAGAAAGCTGATGAGCCTCGGCGCGACAATAAGGCGTATTCCGGGCGGAAAACCTTAACGGCTCTTACGCCACGCCTCCGTCGTCGGCCTCCGCCTTGAGCATATTGTCCTTTAATATCTTGAGCGCCTCGAAGAATTTTTGCCCGAAAACGCCTTCGAGCGCATCCTGTCCGGCCCGGATTATGTAGAGCTTGTTCCAGGCGAACGAGTGGGAGATGGTTTTTGTGATTATCGCTTCGCGCAGGTCGTCGGGCTTTAGGTTGTCCACAAACATGCCGAATGTTTGTTTGACCTCATTTCCGTTCGGGGCTTTTTCGGTGGCGC
>JADGAO010000152.1 GCA_015231995.1 Nitrospinota bacterium
TCCTCGTGGGTCTTGCCGTCGCGGATGTGATAAATCCGCTTAAACGTCGGAATGATCTTTTCATCGTGGGTGACCACAATGACCGCAGTCTCGTATTGGCGGGCCATCTGGTTGAGTATGCGTATAACGGCCAACGCCCTCTGGCTGTCGAGCGGCGCAGTCGGCTCGTCGGCGAGAATCACGGGTGGCCGGTTGACCAGCGCCCGGGCGATGGAGACTCGTTGCTGTTCGCCGCCTGATAATTGGGACGGCATTGCGTTGGCGCGATGGGCGACGTCGAGAGCCTCGAACAGTTCAAGCGCCCTTTTGCGCGCCTCGCTATTGGAATGTCCGGCAAGCATAGAAGGCAATGCGACGTTGTCGGTGATGTTGAGGAACGGAATCAGGTATGGGGCCTGGAAGACGAAACCTATCTTGTCGCGGCGCAAAGCTCTAAGGTCGGGAATCATCCAGCCTTCGTCGTATATCGCTTTCCCGCCAAGGGTCATGCGGCCGGAACTTGGTTCGATAACGGCTCCGAGGCATTTGAGCAGTGTGGTTTTCCCGGAACCCGATGGGCCGACCAAACCAACCACTTCGCCGGAAGCCACCTGCATGTCCACGCCTTTTAGCGCATCCACGGCGGTTTCGCCTTTGCCGTAGCGTTTATATAACCCTTCGATGCGGATGCCTTTTTCCACCATGTCAGCCGCCTATTGCCTCCGCCGGGTCCACCTTGAGCGCGGCGTGGATCGCAAGCAGGCTGGCAAGGACGCATATGGCGACAACCGCGACAAATCCCCTCACAGCGTCGCCCGGTTCGAGCAGGACATATTTCGGAAAAAACGGCGCCCAGAATGTGGCTGATATCTTGCCGACAACGAAACCTATCACGCCGAGGCTCACCGCCTGTTGAAGGATCATCCCGGCGATTGTGCGGTTCTTCGTCCCGATAAGTTTAAGCACGGCGATCTCGCGGATCTTGCCCATTGTAAGCGTATAGATGATAAAGGCGACGATGGCCGCGCTGACAATAGCGAGGATCACCAGGAACATCCCGATCTGTTTTGCGGAAGTGGCGATAAGCTTGCCGATCAGTATCCCCTCCATCTGGGAGCGGGTGTAAACCTGGAGTCGTTTCCACCGCCGTATCGGTTCGGCCACCTCCTCTGGAGCGTATCCGGGCTTGATCTGCGCCAGCACGGCGTTCACATATGAGTTTGCACTCTGCGACGCTATCACCGCTTCGAGCAGTCCTGGCGCGCCGGGGCGGTTGAAAGCGGGGTTTGCCGTAGTTCGGCGGCGTTGCTGGGCGATGGCGTCGTTATCCTTGAGAAACTGCGCCTCCTGCGCGTCCTTCAGGGGGATGAACACCATCGGGTCGCCGCTGGAGGAGACCATACGCCGGGTCAGCCCGACCACGGTGTAATGATTCCGGCGTATCTGTATGCGGTCGCCAAGTTTGAATCCTGCGGATATGTCGGCTACGGCTTCGTAATGGGCCCGGGTTATCTGGCGGCCAGCCACCAGATACCCGGGTTGCCCAGGCTCGCCGTGTCCGCTGGATTCGACGCCGACAACCATCGAACGCACGTCGCGGTCGCCCTGACGCGCCTGCATGGTCAGGTATGTGATGTTCGCCGCGCGGGCCACGCCCGGCATTCCTAGAATTCCTCGATATGCGTCGTCATAGAGGCTCGATGGCTCCGCATACGGGCCGAGCGTATCCTGTTGCACAATCCACAGGTCTGCCCCGCTGTTGTCGAGCAAGGCTTTGGCGTCGTCAACCATGCCGCGATACACCCCGGCCATCGTCAGCGTAACGCCTATCAGCAGACCCAGCCCCACTCCGGTGAAGAAGAACTTTCTCCAGGAATGTACGATGTCTCGCCCCGCAAGGCTGATCATTGAGAAACACCCGGCAGGCGCTCTACCACCTTGACGCGGCTGTGCCCGTCTATCGCCCGTTGGCTATAAACAACCACACGCTCACCGACTTTCACCCCGTCGAGCATCTGAACCATTCCATCGAGGTCGCTCGTCCCCACTTTGACGGGCGTAAAATGTAAAGAACTGTTTTCGATAACCCAGACCCCAAGATGTCCATCTACCCGCTTCACGCTGGCGTTTGGGGCCACCGGGGTAGCCGCCGTCGCAGGCAGAGCCACTGTGACCTCTGCCAATTCACCGACAGGCGGCAGAGGCTCCGGGATTGAGTCGAACACGACCTTGGCCACTGTTTCCTCTGTCACCACATCCGCCATCGGCTCCACGCGCGACACACGCCCATTTAATCTTTGACCGCTTCGCGAACGCAGGGCGATCTGAACCGGAAGCCCGGCGCGCAACCCCGACGCCCGCAGTTGGTCAAAACGCGCATTGACCCATAGGCTCGACGGGTCTATCACCTCCACCACCGACTGCCCGGCAACCACCGTGGCGCCAGGGTCTGAGCCACGCACAGCCACCAGGCCGTCCATCGGCGAAACCAGCCGCAGATTGGCGCGTTGCCGTATCAACCCATCGAGATCGGAGCGTATGCGAGATAGCTCCTGGCGCACTGCGTTGAGATTGGAGGTGGCGACAGCAAAACCCGCATCCGCCAACCGCCGTTCCTGCCGCTTGGCCTCTACCCACTCCACGCTCACCCAATGCTCCTGCCCCAGTTTTTCATAGCGGCTCATTTGGTTTTCGGCATAGGCCTTGCGCGCGGACGCTTCCTGAACCTGGGCTTCGGCTACAAGGACGGCGGCCTCCCCTCGTTTGAGCGCGGACGCCTGAGCCGCTATACGGTCGTCGAAATCCACCGGGTCCATTTCGCCCAGTAATTGCCCGGCTCGCACATGGTCGCCAACATTCACATAAACATTTTTGATCCGTCCGGCGGCTGTCGGCCCGATTTTGTAGGTATAACGCGCTTCAATGGCGCCGACTCCGAATATGGATGGGGTAATCGAACGGCTCTCTATCATCGCGACGGTCACTGGGACGGGCGCAAGAGGCCCGGAACGAAGAGCTACATAAACGAACAACGCCAACAGCGGGACGAGCGCCCCAACCAGAACCAACGTGCGGCGGTTTTGCGATAGGCGTTTCATTGTTTTTTTCCGACTCCAATTCGATAGATGGCGAAAACCCCGGGCGCGTCCAGGCGCATCCGGTAGATATCATCTGCAAGCAGAGATTGCATAACAAGTCCCTGGATCATCCCGATGAACAACGTTGTGGCGGCTGTGGCGTCCACCTCCGGGGCCAGTTCCCCCTGCGCTTTGCCTTGCTCGATGAGTTGGCCAACCTTGTCCCCATACCGCCCGATAAGCGTCCGCACCATTTTCTTGGTTACAGTGTCGCCTGCGCGTTGCAGTTCGCCGAAGATCATCCGTGGAACCCCTGGATGCAACGTGACGAAATCAATATGCGTCATAAAAATCGCCTCCAGCGCCGCCAGCGGCGACGAGGCAGATTGTATGGCTTTGTCTATCCGGCCCAGAAGCCGCTCGGCCACCCAATCCATCACCGCCTGCCAGATCGCATCCTTGCTAGGGAAATGGCGGAACAGCGCGCCCTGCGTCAGGTTCATCCGTTTGGCTATCGCCGCCGTGGTGATCTCGCTAGGGTTCTGCTCGGCGGCCAGCTCCACCACCGCCTCCACCGTGACCTTCTTGCGCTCATCCGCCGGACAACGCCTGGGATTACTTTCCATCTAAACCCTCTTGCTGGTAATCATTTACTATCTCCCAATGCCGGACGCAGTCATGCTAATCCTGCCGACTGCCGTTCGGGGCGAAGTATCAGCCTCCATGCTGTTATTGTCGCCACGATCCATACGCTTGAGCGCAGGCTCATCGCCAGCAGGGTGCGGGTTTCATATGCGCCACCAGAAAAAAGGTGAATCAGGAAGAAGGCGAAAGTAATCAATGTTCCGATAGCCAGCGAGGCCGAGACCCAGGCTCCCCACTCTTTGCGTTGAAAAAGCCCGATTCCCCCGATTATGTAGAAAAATCCGGCGATAAAATTAAACCAGACAACAAACGGCAGATATGCCCCAGCCGCCAGCCTGGCCTCACCGTCGCCAAAAAGCACAGAGCCCCCCGCCTTGATCGTCGCAACTCCAAAGAGCGCCGTAAATACAGCCAGTAGCCGTAACCACCATCTCGAATAAACGCCCATTTCACTCATCTATATTTCCCTTTTGGAGGATCATGATAGCTAGTAATTAGTTACTATCTTCGAAAACAATTAAAGATTTGTCAAGTTTTTTATGGGAAGAGCTCTCAAGGCAGAATACAAAATGGGTTTAGATTGCTACCATCATAAGCAACTCCCAAGCGTCGTCGAAAAACAGACAGAGAGGCCAGATGGAAGCATTGTCGCTCGGCGGGGTGTTCTTCACCCCGCCGTATTTGTTTATCAAAGTGTCTTAAGATTAGGAGTCCGAGGTGAAGAACACCTCGGACAGCAACCAGGGTGTTATGCAAAGGTCTCCTTAGCAAAGAAAGCTTAGCAGAACCAAACGCCCCCTGATCCGCCTTATACGGTGTTCACGCCGGGGACTTTCTCCTTCATATCAAGTGTTTGAACAAAAGCCCTCAACGGGTTGGACAGATAGCGGTTCTTCAGAATTATAAGATTCAGGCTCCGCTCCATCCCGACCCCCTCTATCCTGGTGGCGCGGAGGGTTTTGGCCTTAATCTCCTCTTCCACTGCGGCCCGGCTCATCACGGCCACCCCAAGCCCTGCCCTGGCGGACTTTTTTATCGCCTCGGTGTCCCCTATCTCCATGACGATGTTGAGGTGGTTTTTCTCGGGGTCTATCACATCGGTAAAAACACGTCTTGTGCCGGAGCCGCGCTCCCTGATGATGAGAGGCTCTTTCTTGAACTCGTCGAGGCTGACGGCGGGGCGGCTCTTCCACCGGTGCGCGTATGGATATATGACGACCAGCTCGTCTTTCATAAAAAGATGGACGCTTATGCTTTTGTTGCGCACAGGCCCTTCCACAAGGCCAAGGTCAATCTCGCCGCGAAGCAGGGCCTGTTCTATCTGGCTGGTGTTGCCGACCATCATCTCAATCCCGGCAAGCGGGTATTTCTTTTTGAACCCGCCAAGCCGATAGGGAAGTATGTAGTTGGCGATGGTGGTGGACGCGCCGAGCCTCAGCTTGCCCACGACATTTTTCGTTATGTCGTCTATGGCCTGCTTCCCCTCGCGCAGGGAGTTGAGCGTCGCCTGTGTGTATGTTTCAAACACGCTACCGGCCTCCGTAAGCTCTATCCTCCTGCCGATTCGCTCGAACAACGGGGAGCCGAGTATCTTTTCGAGCTTGATTATCTGTGCGGAAAATGCGGGCTGGCTTATGGACATCTGTTCGGCCGCTCTGGAAAAGTTCCTAAGCTTGGCGGCGACCAGGAAGAGGTCGAGCTGATGGATGGTGATTTGGTTAAGCATAGACTTTAGTTTATCCAATTTATCCGAACAATCTATTATTTTTTTATGATTTGCGGAGGGATAATTGGAATCATCTAGGAAAAAGCGTCATCTGAGCGGAAGTTTTAAATGCGTTACGCCGCCCGGCCTTCAGACGCAGTATTAAAGAACATCGGGTTGCCGGGCCTGCGGGATACATAAGCGTTATTGAACAACTTTCTACGGGGAGAGGGAGCGATGCCTACGTTTGTCATTCAAAGCAAGTGCGACGGGTGTAAAGGGCAGGACAAAACCGCCTGCATGTACATTTGTCCTCACGACCTGATGTATCTGGACAAAGAACGGATGAAGGCCATGAACCAGGAGCCTGAGCAGTGCTGGGAGTGCTACTCCTGTGTGAAAATCTGCCCTCAACAGGCGATAGAGGCGAGGCCCTATCAGGACTTCGTGCCGATGGGCGGCACCTCCATCCCCATGCGTTCGACGGACTCGATCATGTGGACCGTCAAGTTCCGCGACGGGAAAGTCCAGCGTTTCAAGTTCCCCATCCGCACCACCCCGGAAGGCTCGATCAACCCGTTTGAGGGCAAACCTGTGCCGTCCGAGGCGGAGCTGGATTCACCAAACCTGTTCACCGAAATCGGCAAGACGCTTGCCAAGATCAAGAAATAAGACGAGGGGAGATAAATAACATGGTCAGGCCGATAGACAATTATCACGCTGATTTCGCGTCGAATCCCGTAATCGAGGAGGTTCAGACGGACATTCTCATCATCGGCGGCGGGATGGCCGCATGTGGCGCGGCATACGAAACTGTGCGATGGGCGCAGGGCAAATACAAAATCACTCTCGTGGACAAGGCGGCGATGGACCGCTCCGGCGCGGTTGCGCAGGGCCTTTCGGCCATCAACACATACCTCGGCGAAAACTCGCCGGAGGACTATGTGAAGATGGTCGCAAACGACCTGATGGGCATCACCCGCGACGACCTTGTGTTCGACGTGGGCAGGCATGTGGACGAGACGGTTCAGAGCTTCGAGGAATGGGGACTGCCGGTCTGGAAAGCCCCCGGCGACGAAGGCAAATCACTGCGCGACGGCGGCAAACCCGTCCGTTCCGGCAAGTGGCAGATAATGATCAACGGCGAGTCGTACAAAGTCATCGTCGCCGAAGCGGCCAAGAAGGCGCTTGGGATGGAGAACATCATCGAACGCTGTTTCGTGGTCAAACTGCTTCTCGACGATAAAGACGAAAACAGGATCGCGGGCGCGGTCGGTTTCTCCGTGCGAGAGAACAAGATTTACATCTTCCGCGCCAACACCGTGTTGATCGCCGCTGGCGGCGCGGTGAACATCTTCCGCCCCCGCTCCACTGGCGAGGGTATGGGCCGGGCATGGTACCCGGTGTGGAACGCGGGGTCCACCTACGCGATGGCCGCGCAAGTCGGCGCGGAGATGACGACGATGGAAAACCGTTTCGTCCCCGCCAGGTTCAAGGACGGCTACGGCCCGGTGGGCGCGTGGTTCCTGCTGTTTAAGTCCAAGGCGATAAACGGCCTTGGCGAAGACTATTCGGTGAAAAACGCTGAGATGTTCAAAGAGTACCCACCATATGGTTTGGCGCATGTGCCGTCAACATGCCTTCGCAACCACCTTATGCTTAAGGAAATGAAAGAAGGCCGTGGCCCCATATATATGGACACGCCGACGGGTATGGCCGCACTCGCCAAAAACATGGACGCCAAACAGTTCAAGCATCTGGTGGCGGAGGCGTGGGAAGACTTCCTGGACATGTGTATCGGCCAGGCCAACCTTTGGGCGGGCATGAACATACGGCCGGAAGAGACGAAATCCGAGCTTATGCCGACGGAGCCGTATCTGCTAGGCTCCCACGCGGGCGCGTGCGGAATATGGGTCTCCGGCCCGGAAGACATGGCCCCTGCGGAATGGCAATGGGGTTATAACCGCATGACCACCGTCAAAGGCCTCTTCACGGCGGGCGACGGAGTGGGCGCGTCGGGCCACAAGTTCTCGTCCGGCTCGTTCACGGAAGGGCGCATCGCGGGCAAATCCATGATCCGCTTCGCGCGCGACAACAAGGATTTCAAGCCGACGCTCGCCGCCTCCAAGGAACAATTGGCGGCGGAGATATACAAACCGTTCCAGAACTATCTCGACCATAAGGATTACACGACCGATCCGACGGTCAACCCGAACATCATCCGCCCCCGGATGGTGATGTTCCGGCTCAACAAGATGATGGACGAGTATGTGGCTGGCACATCCACCTATTACACCACGTCGGAAAAGCTGATGGACGTGGCCCTGCTTCTTCTTGGCATGTTGAAGGAAGACGCAGAGAAAATGGCCGCCAAAGACCTGCACGAGCTGTTGAGGGCCTGGGAGAACTATCACCGCATCTGGACTGCGGAGATGCACCTGCGCCACATCTACTTCCGCAAAGAGACGCGGTATCCGGGCTTCTATTACCGGTCGGACTACCCCAAACTCGACGAGCAGGAGTGGAAATGTTTCGTCAACTCCCGGTTCGACCCGAAGACGAAGGAGTGGACGTTGAAAAAAGTGCCGCATATGGATTTGGTGCCGAAGGGGTGATGCTTTGTTCAGGCTGTTGACGTGATGATTTGGGATGGGAGGTAGCTGATAGCCGATTTACCCCTCCTTAGCAAGGAGGGGTCGCTATCGGCGGAAGCTGATAGCGGGGGAGGTTTAATTCGAAACGTTCCGCATGAATTAACGGACTGTTTTAGTTAAACCCCCTCGGCTCCTTCGGAGCCACTCCCCGCAGGTTCGGGGGAGAAATGCTATGATCGGGCATATCATTAAAATTGGTTGTATGCGGCCATAATGGAC
>JADGAO010000153.1 GCA_015231995.1 Nitrospinota bacterium
TTGCTCAAAAATACCCGCCAATACTGGGTGTTACGAAGGTAATGTTAAAATAAGCTGGACACTTCTGAGCTATTATAAAAGACATCACCGAGCGCAAACGGATTGAAAAAAGCCTTGTCGCCGCCAAGGAACTGGCGGAGCAGGCCAACAAGGCCAAATCAATATTCCTTTCGAGCATGAGCCATGAAATCCGCACGCCGTTGAACTCTGTCATCGGGTTTTCACGCCTCCTCGCATCTGACGTCGAACACCCGCTCAACGATTTCCAGAAAAAAATCCTGGAGAAAGTCGTGAAATCGGGAAACCATTTGCTCGAACTGATCAACAGCGTCCTTGACCTTGCGAAAATAGAATCGGGCGAATTCGAGGTGACGACAGAAGCGCTTGAGATGAAGTCGTTGGCGAGAACGACGTTAACGATCTTGGACGATCTGGCCAAAGAGAGCGGAGTCAATTTAAGCGTCGAAATCCCGGAGGAAGATTGCTATGTAATGGCCGACAGCGTCCTTCTCCACCAGGTTCTCACAAACCTTCTTTCAAACGCGATCAAATACAACAAAAAAGGTGGGGGGACGATTCTGTCCTGGCGGCCTCTTGATGAAAACAGAGTCCGCATATCCATCACCGACGAAGGCGTCGGCATTTCCGAAGACAACATCAAGAATCTTTTCAAACCATTTGACCGGATGGGAAAGGAGGGACGAAATATTAAAGGTTTTGGAATCGGATTGACCATCGCAAAACGCTTGGTCGAATCTATGAAAGGTGGGATTGGCGTGGAAAGCCAGATAGGCAGAGGATCCACGTTCTATGTCGACCTCCCGTCCGCAAATAAGCCGGAATATAGATGAGCAAAGACCGGCGTAAAAAACCGGCATCGATGAGCGATCTGATGCAGGGGCGACCCGCCGGGTCGCTACAAACAAGGATATACGTTTGGCGCTGGGCCTCAACTTCGGAATCCGGGATTAGTATAATATTCTATTTGATAGATTCTTCGCGTTGCTCAGAATGACAATATTGACGTTCAGTAATGACAATGGCCGCTTTTTGTCATCCTGAGGGAGGCCCTGCGACCGAAGGATCAAAGTAGAATTAATATTAAAGTAAAAAAGGCAGGCTCATGACGACGCCTACTGAAACCAAAAGCAACCCGTCGAGCGGACAAATGCCCGTCATCTTTGCGGCTCATGGGGCGCCGGTACTACTCGACGACGCGGGATGGATGTCCGAACTCGCCTCATGGGCAAAGGCGTTGCCCAAGCCGAATGGAGTCCTCATGATTTCGGCTCATTGGGAGGCCCGGCCGACGACGCTGGGCGCAACCCATACAGTTCCGCTCGTTTACGACTTCTACGGGTTCCCGGAGCGCTACTACCAGACCTTGTACTCCGCTCCGGGCGCGCCCGAACTCGCCACGCGGGTCCGTAGCCTACTGCGCCAGAATGAGATCGCCATCGCCGAAAACCCTATGCGCGGGCTCGACCACGGGGCCTATGTCCCGCTCGTGGCGATGTATCCCGCCGCCGATGTTCCTGTCCTCCAAATCTCGATGCCAGCGCTCGCCCCCCAGGAACTCTTCAAACTCGGCCAAGCCCTCGCGCCGCTTCGAGACGAGGGCTCGCTCGTGTTCGGTAGCGGCTTCCTCACGCACAACATGCGCTACGCGTTTCGTCCCGGCGTCCCGCAATGGGCGAAGGAGTTCGACTCCTGGGTGGCCGACGCGCTTGAGAGATTCGACGTGGACGCGCTTCTGGACTTCAAGGCACGCGCCCCATCGGCCCAGACGGCCCTGCCGACGTGGGAACACTACGCGCCGGTTCTCGTAGCCGCCGGAGCGGCAGCCGATGGGCGGCGCCGGACAAGCTTTCCAATCACGGGTTGGTGGATGGACGGCGCTTTCACAAAGAGATCGGTTCAGTTCGGCTAAGCCCGGATTCCGAAGTTGAAGAGAGATTACTTCGCTATCGCTCTTCAACTTCGGAATCCTGGTTCAAGTTATCCGACACTCCTCAACGTAGCCCTGTAAACCATCTCAAACGTAACGCCGTTTTTCTCCGCCGCCTTTTTTACAGACTCGTATTCCGGCGCCACCTTAACCCCGCCGTTCGGTAGTTCCGCCACTTTCACTTCTATCTCGCCATATTCCGTCGCCACTTTCTTTATATGGCGAAGAAGGGAGACGCGGGTCACTTCCCTTATGCGTATCCCAAGCGTGGTCGTCTCTGTGAAGAGTATCCCTTGCGCCTCTTCCGACTTGTCAGGAGCGCACAAAACTTCGATCAACGTCGCGGGCCGTCCTTTTTTCATGACCACCGGAATAAACGTCACGTCCAGCGCCCCGGCTGTGAAAAGCTTTTCGGCGACCAGCGGGTATATCTGCGGGTTCATGTCGTCTATGTTGGTGGACAGTTCCACAAGCCTCTCGTCCAGCAACATCGAGGAAGCCGTCTCCCCTAAAAAGAGGCGCAAAACGTTTGGCCGGTTCGGAAAATCGTGCGATCCCGCGCCCATGGCGATCGAGGTCACATTCATGGCCGGCTGGCCGCCGAAACTTTTGGCCATCGCCTTCAAAATCGCCGCTCCGGTGGGTGTGGCCAATTCCATCTGCGGGCCGTCGGCATATGTGGGGATTCCGCGCAGTATATGCGCCGTGGCTGGGGCCGGGACTGGCAATACTCCATGATCGGTCTTCACCGTCCCGCTTCCTACATTGACTGGCGACGAGTAAACCTCGCGTATCCCCAACTCCACAAAACCGACGGCGGCCCCCACCACATCCACGATGGAATCCACCGCGCCGACTTCGTGAAAATGAACCTTCTCGACAGGAACGCCGTGCGCCTCCGCCTCTGCGTCTGCGATGACGCGGAAGACATTCAACGCGATCTCCTTCACCTCCGGCTTAAGCCCGCTTTTTTCGATGATCTTCACGATGTCCGGGTAATGCCGATGCCCCTTCACCGCCGACACGTCCACGGCCACATCAATCTTGGTGGCAATGAAACCGTTTTTTTTCACCTTGCCGGCAGTGATCCCGTACCCTTGCAGTCCGGTTTTGGCGATTTCGCTTTTAAGCAGGTCGAAGGAGAGACCGGCGTCCACAAAGGCGCCTAGCGTCATGTCCCCGCTTATCCCGGAGAAACAGTCGAAATATGCGATCTTCATTTTTCTTCCGCCAAAGTTTCGGGCAGTGTGTTGATCCTGTGCGCCAACGCGCCCGCGCCGAACCCGTTGTCTATGTTCATAACGGCGACCCCTGCGGCGCAGGAATTTAACATCGCAAGCAGAGCCGACAACCCGCCGAACGACGCGCCATAGCCTACCGACGTGGGAACCGCTACAACAGGCCGCGGGACAAGCCCGCCAACAACAGAGGCCAGCGCCCCGTCCATCCCCGCGACCACCACGATTGCCCGAGCGTCCTTGAGTTTTTCCACGTGGTTGAACAACCTGTGTATCCCGGCAACGCCCACGTCGTACACAGTCTCCACGCTCGACCCCATCACCGACGCGGTGACGGCCGCTTCCTCCGCCACGGGCACGTCGGAGGTTCCGGCGGAGACGACGAGTATCTTGCCGATCTTTTTAGCGCCAGCAGACTCGATTGTTATGGCGCGGGAGCGTTCGTGAAACACGGCGTTTCTGGCGAACTTTTTCACCTTGAGATAGATTGCGCCGGAAGCTCTCGTGGCGAGGGTTGCGCCGCCCCGGCCCGCTATCTTTTTTATTATCTCGACGGCGTCTTTCTCTGTCTTCCCCTCGCAATAGACGACTTCCGGGAACCCCTGCCGCGCCCTTCTGTGATGGTCTATCGTGGCGTAACCGAGATGCTCCGACGGCGAATACGCCGATAACCGTTTGACGGCCTCGTCGGACGTGATCTTTTTTTCGGCCACAAGCCGTAGGGTTTCCCTCAATAATTTCTCATCCGGTGTCATGCGTGGCCCCTTTTAATAAAACTCCGATTTGAGCGTCCGGCCCATCAGATCGGTCACCGCCTGTTTTGGGGCCTTGCCTTCGTAAATCACTTTGTAAACCTCGGAAACTATCGGCATGTCCACCCCGTGGCGTTCGGCCAGTTTCTGCACCGACAAGGTGGTAGCCACGCCCTCGGCCACGGAGTTCATTGAGTCGAGTATCTGTTTCAATATCTCCCCCTTGCCGAGCCTCAACCCCACCGACCTGTTGCGCGAAAGGTCCCCGGCGCATGTAAGCACAAGGTCGCCCAGCCCGGAAAGGCCAGTGAACGTCTTTTCGTCCGATCCCATAGCCACGCCTAGCCGCGTCATTTCCATCAGCCCTCTTGTTATCAAAGCCGCGCGGGTATTGTGGCCGAACCCCAACCCGTCGGAGATTCCGGCGGCGATGGCGATCACGTTTTTCACCGCCCCGCCCAGTTCCACCCCAATAACGTCGTGATGGACGTACAGCCTGAAAAACTGGGACGACAAACCCTCCTGCGCGAGCCTCGCCGCGTCATAGTCCAACGAAGCTATCGTGGCGGCGGTTGGGGTTTTTGCGACCAGTTCTCTGGCGAACGAGGGGCCGGAAAGGTAACACGACCTCTGGGAAACCTCCACCGGCATAGTGTCCGCTATCATGCCGGAAGGAAGAGCCAGAGAGTTGTTCTCGATACCCTTCGTGGCGGAGACAAGAACCGCGTCGTGAGATATCGTCTGTCCGAGCGTGGTAAGCGCCTCCCGCATAAACTGCGACGGCACGGCGAAAAACACGAGTTTCCGCCCCTCCACGGCTTTGACCATGTCCGATGTGGCCCTTATTGCCTCCGGCAGAATGGCTCCGGGAAGATGCTGGCGGTTTTCTTTGGCCGCGTTTATCCCGTCGGCGATGCCGGGCCTTCTGGCCCAAAGCTTCACGCTCCGCCCGTTTTTAGCCAGAGCCCACGCAAGGGCCGTTCCCCACGCCCCCGCTCCTATAACAGCGACAGCGCTATCGTCGTGCGCCATAAACCTCCCGGAGTTGGATTTCGAATATTATACAATGCGAGCCAGCAATCACAGCCCGCCTTTAATTATCCGGGCGCATACAAATAATCAAGACATAGTTTTGTATCGGCAACGATTGATATTGCCAACAATCGTTACGCTAATAAATAAACTTTCAAAAAATTCGTTTACGCCAAATCATTGCGCTAACAGGGGTTAAAGGGTATCATTTGATTTCATCAAACTTCTGAAATAGAATGTCGTTTCTTTATTTTTTTCTAACACAGAGAGACTGGTTGGATGCTTAAGAATAAAACTGTAATGGTGGTCGAGGACAACGCCACCATCCGCAGGTTTACCGCATCGGTCTTGAAGAACCAGCTCAATTGCACCCACGTCCTTCAGGCGGCGTCCGCCGACGAGGCGCTCGAAGCGATACGCGCCATCAAACGCAGGCGCGGCCCGATAGACCTCATACTAAGCGACTGGGAAATGCCCGGCATGACCGGCGACGAGTTCCTGCTTGCTGTGCGCGAGAACATGGAGACGAGCGATATACCATTCATCATGGTCACCGCCCGCAACGACCGCGACTCCATAATCATGGCGGCGCAGGCTGGCGTTTCAGAATATATCGTAAAGCCGTTTACGGCCGGCGCGCTTTTGCAGAAAATCACCCGCGCCTTCCAGCTCCAGGAACGTCGGGCGATGACCAGGTTCAAATCAATCGGCGGCGACAAGGCGGAAATAATATTCAACGACACTGTGCGTTACAGCGCGTCTGTCGTGAACGTCTCGCAGACCGGCGTCCTTTTGCGTTCGCCGCTTTTCCGCCATGCTCCGGTGTGCGTGCACGATGTAGTGAACCTGATCCTCAAGCTCGGCGCCGACACCGAAATCTCCGTATCTGCGGAGTTGATGAGATTAGAGACTGACAAGGATAACCCCGACAATAAAAACCTGATGTTGGCCGGGTTCCAATTCCATGAGTTGGACGATAAAGCGGCCGATAAACTCCGTGTCGCCCTGACCAAGCTTCCAGAGCTTGACTCTAAACCCGCTGGAGCCACAAACGGCCCCAAAGTCTCTGCTTTTTCTTTTGAGGCCAAATCAACGTCCCCTTCGGCTTCGGAAAAACTGGCTCCGCCTCCTGAAAAAAAGAAGCGCCTGGACATGGATATGTAGTCTCTCCCTTTTTTGCTACGCAACGCCGGACTGTCGCCCGAATGCTCGCCGCAGACATTCTTTACCCTTTCCTAAAAGTTGTTGTCATCTTCTAGGGGGGGGCGCTTTTTGTCATCCTGAGGGAGGCTCTGCGACCGAAGCAAAGTGGAATGAATTCGTTTATTGATAGATTCTTCACTGAGTTTACCCTGAGTCCTACGAAGGGCTACGCTCCGTTCAGAATGACAATAGTTGCGCCCCCGAATGACAAACGCTACAGATACTCCAGGTACTTTCACTGCCTGTTTTTCACCATTATCTGTGTGGGACATCGAATTCTAGTTTTCATTTTCTTGCATTTGACACCCCTGTCCAAAATTGTTAAACTAAATAGCGCTAAAGACAGCGGCGTTGATTTCAATAGACATATTTCATTTCCTTCAGGGAGCGGACCGGTCAATGGAACTGATGATCGGAAGAGATGAATTCTTAAAGGGTCTTTCACGGGCTCAGGGTTTCGTTTCCCCCAGGGGGCCGATGCCGATACTGGCCAATATCCTGATGGAGACCTCGGAGTCGGGCGTCACGCTTTTCGCCTCGAATCTTGACATAGGCTTTCGAGGCTCCTGCGCCGCGCAGGTCAAGAAGCCCGGCAAAATCACCGTCCAGGCTAAAAAACTTCACGACATCGTAAAGGAACTGCCGTCCGAAGATATTCTCGTCAAGAGCGACGAGGATGACCGGTTGCGGATAATTTGCGGCAAATCCAAGTTCAACCTGGCCACGATTGATCCCGAAGAGTACCCGGCATTCCCAGTCTTCGAAGAGTCCGGCGTTATCGGGCTGGACTCGCAGATGGTCAAAGAGATGATCTCTAAAACCAGCTATTCCATCTCGCAGGACGAGACCCGGATGACCCTTCATGGGGCGTATCTGGAGATTGCCCCGTCCAGGGCGCGCATGGTGGCTACAGACGGCCACAGGCTGGCCTTTGTGGAGCGCGAAGGGGCGTTTAACGTCAAGGAAACAGTAAAAGCGATAATCGCAAGGAAAGCCATCGCCGAACTTACCAAGCTCTTGGGCGAGGGTGACGACCCGCTCATGTTCGCCCAGCAGGACAACCATGTGATGTTCAGGAAGGGACTCCAGTCCATGGTTGTGCGGCTTATCGAGGGAGCGTTCCCCAATTACGAGCAGGTGATCCCGAAGGCCAACTCGCGCGAGGCGGTCATCTCCTCCGACGCTTTCCTTAAAAGCCTGAAACGTGTGGCGATACTCGCCGATGAAAAATCGCATATGGTTCGCCTGATTTTCACCAAGGGAAAGCTGGAGCTTGCCAGCGAAGGCGGGGAGCTTGGCGAGGGCCGGGACGAAATGGAAGTCGAATACGCAGGCGACAACCTCGAGTTGGGGATGAACGCCCATTACATAATAGATTTGCTCAACGCCATGGGATCGGAGCAGGTTACGCTGAAGATGCAGGATCAGCTAAGCCCGGTGCTGGCCCTTTCGCCCTCCGACAAAGGCTTGCTGGCTATCATAATGCCCATGCGGTTGTAGGTCGCATATTATGGCAGGCGAACCTTCCCCGCAAAAGCTCGGATATCTTAAAGAGATTCGGACTTGGGCCCTGGACATACTGGAGACCCTCAAGCCTTTCCCCAGCACTGCGGAGAAATTGACCCTTCTAATGCAGGTTGACAAGCTCAAAGACATCACCAACATCAACGAATCAAACCTGCCTGCCTATGCCGGGGCGGTGGCTGTCCTTACCGAGAAAGTGGCCAAGCTTGTCCGGGGCGAACGGCCCGACACCATCTACCCCCGGGAAAAGGTCATATCTCTCATAACGTCCGAATTGCTCAGGAAATATTTCACGGAGAACCCGATGGTCATGATGAACCTGAAGGATTTCCTTGAAGTGGGGGCGAAAAAAGGAGCGTCAGCCACGCTCAACCTGCTTTCCAAGACGGGACACTGAGCCTTACGAAGGACTCAGGTGAACTCCGCCGAAGAATCCATCAGCGATTGTCATTCTGAGCAACACGTTGTCATTCTGAGGCGAAGCCGAAGAATCCATCCAAGCAATAATTTATTCTACTTTGATCCTTCGATCGCAGGGCCTCCCTCAGGATGACAAGAAGCG
>JADGAO010000154.1 GCA_015231995.1 Nitrospinota bacterium
GAGTCCGAGGTGAAGAACACCTCGGACAGCAAGAAAGAACACCCCGCCGAGTGGGAAGGGCGCCACGCCGCCGGGTGGCAGAGTCAGCCATATTTTTCATTTAGGCTGATAATGAGAAGCGTACAAATCAAGGGCCTTTTTAATCATCGCCTGATACGAGACGTGGCGGCGCTTGGCCTGGCGTTTGAAAAAATCTACGCTATGCCTGGTAAGGCTGATGGTCACCTTCACGGTCTCATCTTTTAAAACCAGATTTTCCGGCTGGGGCAGGAAATCGGTTATCACCTCCAGATCAAGAGGCTCATCTGTATATTCAATCCGTTTTTTTGCCGTTCGTTTTCTCATAAACAACCTTTCCTTTGCGCCAATATCCGGCTCCCAGAATCCTTATAATTCCCTCACGAAGGGTGAACCGGACGGTCATCACGCCGCCACCCGCCCGGCCCATGAGATAAAAACGCTCCTCAATAGAGCTGTGCTTCAAGTCTCTGGCGACAACACGGTTTGGATCGAAAAAGGCGTTTTGAGCCAGAACGAAGGAAACGCCATGCTTTCTCTGATTCTCGATGTTCTTTCGCTCGTCCCACTCGAAACTTGGTTTCCGTATAGCCATATAAAAGTATGGCTTAATCGCGGATTTTTTTCAATAGTGGTCGATGAGCCTGTAGCCAACCTTGATTCCTTGATAACTTTGCAAACATATGAAAATTGTCACCCTGAGTCCCTCGACTTCGCTCAGGACAGGCTCTGTCGAAGGGTGACATTTGTTTGTGGCGCTACTTGTCAGGGAAACAAGGAAACTACGGACGTTTCGGCTATCTATAAGCCTCTCGCCTATGCTTAACAATCATGATCTTTACGGCGCTGGCTTTATCGTCGATTTCATATATCACCCGATAGTCGCCGATCCTGATGCGCCAGTCATTTTTGGATCCGGTTATTTTCCGGCAACCGGCAGGTTTGGGATTTGCCGAAAGCGCCTTGATTCCTTTAATGACGCGTTTGAATGTATCGGGTTCCAGCCGCTTCAAATCCTTTTCGGCGTTACGCTCAAGCAAAATCTCATACACGAGGGCCTCATTCCTTCAGGAAATCGGCTAACGGCCTGAACTTAAGCGGGCGTTTCCTTATTTTCTCCAATTCGGCCAAATCGTCTTTGTCTTCAAGGCGCTCAAGCATTTCGTGGTAATTGTCAATGTCCAGAATCACTGCAGACGGTTTTCCGTCGCGGATGATTATTTCCGGTTTGCGCCGCCCGATCTTGGTATTCATAAAGCCTCCTTTCTGAACAAACGCCATACCCAACTATGCTACCACGCCTGCCAGGGATTTGACTTTAACGGCAGATGTAAATACCACAGCCGCCACATGCAATCCGGCCCGTATCCATACTATAATGTCCCATTATTCCTAACGGAAAACGCTTATGGCATACGTCATCGCGGAAATAGGCTTCTCTCACAACGGCGACATGAACCTTGCCGCCCGTATGATCGAAAAAGCCGCCGAATGCGGCGTGGACGCGGTGAAGTTCCAGTCGTTCTTCGCGGACGACCTTTACTTTCCAGGCAACGAGGTTCACGCCATATTCAAGGCCGGCGAGACTTCCGCCGAAAATCACGCCCAGTTGAAAAAAGTGGCGGACGCAAATGGAGTCGGTTTTTTATCCACCCCGTTCAGCCCATATTGGGTGGACGTTCTCGAATCGCTCGACCCGGCCGGGTTCAAAATAGCCTCGATGGACGTGAACAACCCTGTCCTGCTCAAGGCCGTCGCGCAGAAGGGGCGAAGGGTTTATCTTTCCACAGGCTCCGCCGAGCTTGGGGAGATCAAGTCCGCCGTCAAGCTCCTGTGGGACAATGGCGCCAAAGACGTGGTCGTGTTCCATTGCGTCTCCAACTACCCGACACTGCCGCAGGAAGCCGCGCTTTCCATGATCCCCGCCCTGCGGGACGAACTGGGAACGCCGGTCGGTTTTTCCGATCACACGATTGGAATCGCCGTTCCGATAGCGGCTGTGGCGCTGGGCGCGGCTGTGGTGGAAAAGCATTTCACGACAGACAAAAACCTTCCCGGCCCCGACCACAAGATATCCGCAGACCCGGCGGAGATGAGGGCCCTTGTCGCGGCGTTGAAGGAGGTCGAGGCGGCCATGACCCTTGCGCCTTTTGGCAAGACACGCGCCGACGCGGAGAAGAAAAAGGTGATGCGGCGCGGGGTGTACGCCGGAGCCAATATCAGGAAGGGCGAGGTGATAACCCTCCAATCGCTTCGGCTGGTTCGCCCGGAGATCACGCCGCTCGAAAAACTCGGCAAGTTCCTGGGCAAACCCGCCCGCAAGGATTACACGCCGGGAGAGCCGTTGTGACAGCCCTTGTATGCGGTTTTTCTTCCGGTATAATCAATCTCTAAAACATTCCATTGGAGAAGTGACGTCATGGCTAAAATCACGCTGAAAGGCAATCCCGTAAACACATCTGGCAACCTTCCGGCCACAGGCGCGAAGGCCCCTGATTTCAAGCTGACTAAGACCGATCTCGCCGACGTGACGATGAAAGATTTCGCCGGGAAAAAGCTGGTCATCAACATATTCCCCAGCGTGGACACGGCTGTTTGCGCCATGTCGGTGCGCAGGTTCAACGCGGATGTGACGAAGATACCCAACACCGTATGTCTGTGCGTGTCGCTGGATTTGCCGTTCGCCCACAAACGCTTTTGCGCCGCAGAGGGGATAGAGAACGTCGTCATGGCGACGGAATTGCGCGACAGGTCGTTCGGCGCGGATTACGGCGTGAGGATGACGGACGGCCCGCTTGCCGGCCTGTTTTCTCGCGCGGTTGTGGTGGTGGATGAAAAGGGAATCGTCATACACACCCAGCAGGTTCCCGACATAACGCAGGAGCCGGATTACGACGCGGCGTTAAAATCGCTGAGGTAGGATGCGGTTTTGTTTGTCATTCTGAGCGGAGTGAATGCGTAGAGTATGTCATTCTGAGGCGAAGCCATTGTCTTTCTGAGCAACGCGAAGAATCTATCAAATAGAATATTCTGTTCTACTTTGATCCTTCGGTCGAGGCTCCCTCAGGATGACAAAGAGCGGACTCCCTCAGTAGCAAGTATGTGTCATTCTGAGGCTCACGATTTATTGTCATTCTGAGCAACGCGAAGAATCTATCAAATAGAATATTCTGTTCTACTTTGATCCTTCAGTCGAGGACTCCTTCAGGATGACAACAGCGCTTGATCCTTCGGTCGAGGACTCCCTCAGGATGATAAAGAGCGGCCTCCCTCAGGATGATAACGAACGATTATTTGTCGTTCTGATCCCTGGTGGATTCGCCGATGTTGATCATCTCGCTTCCTTTGATGTAAGTGGCGGGGATGACTCTCGTCAGGCGGCTTAACTGCTGGACGATAAGCTTTATCCGCAGAGACAAAGCCAGCGCGTCGTTTACGGCCTCGTCCACCTCTTCGGGTTTGGAGTCGCGCCAGTCCTTCATAAGCTCCAGGTTGCCTATCACGCCGGTAAGCGGGTTGTTTATCTCATGCTGGAGCGTGACGGACATCTTGAGGGCCGCCTCCAGTTCCTTCTGTGACGCGAGTTGATCCTCCAGCGATTTTATGCGAAGATGCGCGCTGACCCGGGCCAGCAACTCTTCGGGGTTGAACGGTTTTGTGATGTAATCGTTTGCGCCGATGTCCATGCCGTGGAGCTTGTCGCGCAATTCGCTCTTGGCGGAGACCATGATTACCGGCAGGAACTTTGTCTTTTCCCCCTGTTTTATTTTCCTGCACACCTCGAAACCGTCCATATCCGGCATCATGATGTCCAGCAGGACGAGGTCCGGCACGTTCTGGGCGATTATATCGAGCGCATCCTGCCCGCTATTGGCTATGGTGACCTTATAGTCCGGCTTTTTGGCCAGGGTCATATGCACCAGTAGCGCAATGTTGGGGTCGTCGTCAACCACGAGGATGTTATGCATGGACGTGCGCCAACGCTCACCGCATGTTAATATTCTGGTAATTGTAGCATATCAGGGCTGGTGGGAACGTTTATGGTAACGGGAGTTTGCTGAATTAATGCCGGAACGAAGGCTTTTTCATAGGACTGACCTGAAGGTTTTCGCCAGGGGATACGCTACTCTCGGCGGCGGCGCGCTCTTCCCTTTTGGCGCGATTGTGACGAACCTTTCCGAAGGCGGGGCCAAGCTTGCGCTCAACCCGGACGCGGCGGAAAGGTTCAACCAGATGGCGCTGTCCAAAGCGCAAGGAGCCAGTCTGGACAACGCGCCGGTGACGTTCGACATTATCAGTTACGTCCAGGACAACGTGGGAGTGACGGGTAGGGTGGTTTACGCCGCTTCGACGGCGGACGGGGCGATTTTCGGGGTGGAGTTCGGCGCGTTGGAGGGCGATTCCCGCGTGGACATTCGGCATGTCATTGAGTCCAAACCGGAGCTGGAAATGATCGGTGGCGACGTTTCGGAAGCGGACAGGGATTTCGATTCCATGGACGAGTTTATCGCGGAGCTTACCGTCTATTGTATCAATTCCGGCAAGGAGGAGAAGTTTCGCATCGCCGGGGAGCTTTTCTCGTTCGTTGGGATGCATGTCACGCCGGGCGGCGAACCGCATCTCGACCTCATCGAAAGCCAGGATAATCCCGGCAAAATATTCTGTCCCGACTGCAAGGGGTATATTGATCCTGGTTCGATGATTTGACTGGGCGTCGTAAAAACGTTTTCCACGTTTCCCCGTGCTCGCCTGACCACGGATATCCCATCGCTGTCCGAGGTGTTCTTCACCTCGGACTCCTAATGTCCGATGCGGTTTTAGAAACTAAGACGTCGGGGTGAAGAACACCCCGCCGAGCAGGAAACACCACGCCGAGCAGGAAGGAGAGCTTTGCATAACCAAACGATTTCCATATTTTGTCATCCTGAAGGAGTCCTCGACTGAAGGATCAAAGTATAATAGAACATTCATTTCGATAGATTCTTCACTTCACTACGCGGAGTTTACCCTGAGTCCCTCGAAGGGTTCAGAATGACAATGCCCGGAATGACAAGTGGCCACCCGCTCCGGCTTGTGGATGAAGAACGGATAATCCCGGAAACTTTTCACGTCCCACTCCCGCGCGATTTCCCCAAGCGATACCAGCTCGGCATTGAGCGCGTCCGCCAAGGGTTTAAGAAGACCTGCCATCTGGCGGTTCAACTCTTTTATCCTGACGCCCAGCGTTTTGCGGTCGGCGTCGGGTTTGCCCATCGCCTCCACCAGCGCCTCTTTCTCGCGTTTCAACGGGTTTGACGCAAGTTCCGGCTCATGCTCCGGGCGTTGCTCTATTTCGCGCAGGCGGGTTTTTATCCCCTCGATTCGGGTGGATGGGTCTTCGGCCTCAATCTCCGGGTGAAGCGTGGCGGAGACGACCCCGTAAACAGGCGGTGTGACGCCGTAATATTCCCTGATTATCCCGTCGGTGACTTGATCGTATTTGGCCCCGCCAACGCCGTGGATAAAAAGATCGCACGCCATCAGGCGCATGTACAACGACAGCGTTATGGCGCGGGGTCTTATAGCCACGCCGCCGCCAGCGATATCGCCGACAGGGATATCCGTCGAACCGTTTTGCGTAACTATCCGTCCACCGGGCGTGACGTAAAGCCTCTCCCGTCCATCGCCCGATAACGTCCAGAATGGGGACTCCCACGAATCATCGAGTTTCCCCAGATTCGGGAAGGGGTTTGCTGGATATCGAAGGCCGTGTTCTTTGCGGTACAGTTCGAGTCGCCTGTTATAAACTCCAGCGAATTTTTCGATATCTTCCATTATGGAGTCTGCGAAATGGAGAAACGTCCGCGTCCGGCAAATCGCCGATACCGGGATTTCCAGATACCCGCCGTTCACCGGACGCTCCCACGCCCTGCGAAGATGAATCGCAAGCTCCACATAATTTGGGGCGGAATCCGGCGGGTGGTTGTCCAGCCTGCGAATGAATTCTTCCATCGCGCTTCGTGGGGCGGCGAGCCGTGGCGATTCCATCAACTGCGCCGCAGAGTTCAACCTCGCCCGGGTGACATCCCATCCCTCCACGCCGGCTTTTTCCATAACGCGCCCACGAGCCGACGGGAAAAGCGTGTGGCCGGTTTTGACCAGCCTGCCGTCCCGTATCGTTGGAAGATTCACGGAGCTTGCGTCTATATCGTCATGATCAACGGTGATGAAAAGAGGCGTGGCCCCGCATTGCGTGGCCGCTTGCGTGAGAGCCATCGTTTTTATAGCCACGCCGGGATGGAACATCGAAGGCTGATGGCCGGAGGCGATTATCGGAGCGTTTGAGTCGTACGCCACGTCTGCTTCCAACCCAAGCGAACGGGTGTATTCGCCAGCTATCCGCAGTATCTCCCCATGCGCTTCACGCTTAAGGTTGTCGAGACTCTCTCCGCCGATCTTAACGCCGTTGGCGGAGGCCATGTTTTCCGTGACAAGCCGGGGATATTCGGAAAGGGGAGGGTGGAAAAGCGCCTGGCCGTCTTTTTCCGGGATAACGAACAGGGAGCGGCTCAACAGATCACGTCCCGCAACGACGACAGCCCCAAAGGCTCTTTGACCATTATCGGCTCGCCGTATTTTACATTTATAAGGCCGCCGAAATACGAGGCCATAGTCGTGATTCGTTCGACGATATACTCCTCCCGTCCCGCCGCCTTGAACTGCGACTCGTACGCGAGAATGGCCTCGATCTTTTTATCGAACGTCGAGGTTACGTCAATGACGAACGCCGGATCGGGATAATGTTTGAGGTGGGAGCCGAAAAACATGAACATCCTCGGCGGGTAATACGGCTCCCCGCGCATATCGGTTTTTGTGAGTTTCGCGTCGAACCGCGCCTTGGTGGCGATATGAAAACCGGCCATATGGTCGGGATGGGCGTCGCGCTCCCCATGAATGAAAACCATGCGTGGGCGGAACTGCCTGTAAATCTCGGCCACTTTCCGTCGCGCCATGACGGAATCTTCCAGAGTTCGGTTTGGAAGGTCGAACGTTATCCGTTCGGTCACGCCAAGTATCTTCGTGGCTTTACGCGCTTCATTTGCGCGGGTGACGGGGTCTCCAAACGGCGTAGGCTCGCCGTTGGTCAGGTCGAGCATGACGACGGACAACCCTTCGGCCACCCATTTGGCGACGCAAGCGCCCAGGCCTAATTCGATGTCGTCGGGATGCGTTCCAACGGCGAGGATATCGGCCATTTTTTCAATTCCCTTTCGATTACGAAGCGGTAATAAGAGAGCCTTTTTTCAGGGTCGTCCAACCCTCCGCCAAAAGTGCGGTTGAGGTTTTTGTATATTCTCGGAATAGCGATTTCCGCCACTGTAAGCCCGAAATGGCGGGCCTGTATCCAGAATTGTATGGGCAATCCGTATCCAGCCTCGTCGAGCCGTAGCGGGGCCAGCGCCTGTACTCGGTAACGTTTGAACCCGCAGAACGAATCGGTGAGGTTGTATCCTGTGATGGAGTTGATGGCTACGGTTATGGTTTTGTTTATGGCCATCCTGTCCGCAGGCGGCATGTCGCCATCGGCGGAACCGGCCAGATACCGGGAGCCGGAGAGGATGTCCACATCCGCCCGTTCCGCGAACATTCGCGGAATCATGCACGGCTCGTGTTGCTCGTCGCAATCCATCGTCACCACGGAATCGAAGGCGTTTTTAATGGCGTACTCAAACCCCGTGATTACGGCGGCGCCGTATCCCCGGTTTTTTTCGTGACGTATCACGTTCAACCAGGGGAATGTCGCCAACGCCTCCGAAGAGCCGTCCGTGGAGCCGTCGTCCACAGCCAGTATGTCGCCGTCGTGATAGGCTTTGATAGCCTCCATGACCCGCCTTACCGTGGCTATCTCGTTATAGACCGGAACTACAAGAAGTTTTCTCATGATTTCGATGATATAACATGGGATTATGTGGAGCAACATTACGCCGTGGTTTTTATCCGGCTGATGTCCGATAAAGCGGTTCGGCTGAGTGTTCTTGAGCATTTGTAATGCAGGGTTTGCATAACTTGGTTGGCCGAGAGATATCTCCCTCTCCCGCGCAATATCGCCGGAGAGGGTGGGGTGAGGGTTTTAACCAGTGTTTTTAGTTTTGCTGTCCGAGGTGTTCTTGTACATTTGCAGGTCGAAGCGAAGGCCCCATCCTTTTCCCTCCCCTTAGAAAGGGGAGGTGGCGCGTAATCGCGCCGGAGGG
>JADGAO010000155.1 GCA_015231995.1 Nitrospinota bacterium
AAACTTTTCGAGGGGCAGAAGTTCAAAGTGATGACGCTGGAGAACCTGCTCAAGGGCGAGAAGACGGTCTCTATTTACAGGCAAGGCGCGTTCGTTGACCTTTGCAGAGGCCCGCACATCGAAAAAACGTCGCAGATAAAAGCGTTCCGTTTGAACAAGCTCTCCGGTAGCTACTGGCTTGGCGACGCGAAAAACGAGCCTTTGCAAAGGGTCTACGGCCTCTGTTTCTCCACGAAAGATGAACTTGTCAATTACGAGAAGATGATCGAGGAGGCGAAAAAACGCGACCATCGTCTGATCGCCAAACAGCAGAAGCTGTTCACATGGCGGGAGGAAGGGCCGGGTTTTCCGTTCATGCTTCCGAAAGGCCGGACGCTTTTCAACCTGCTCGTCGAGTATAACCGCAGGAAGAACGCCGCGCGTGGATATGTGGAGATAGCCACGCCGCAGATGCTCATCGAGGATTTGTGGAAGATTTCGGGCCACGCGGACTACTACCGCGACAACATGTATTTCTCCACCGTTGACGAGCGGTTGTACGCCATTAAACCTATGAACTGCCCCGGCGCGATGCTTTTGTATAAAGAGGAACGTAAGTCGTACCGTGAGTTCCCTCTGCGCGTGGCGGAGTTCGGGCTGGTGCATAGGCACGAGCTTTCCGGCGTTTTGCACGGGATGTTCCGCGTGCGCGCCTTCACGCAGGACGACGCGCATGTCTATTGCTCGATGGAAGGCCTCAAGGCGGAAATCAAGGACATCGTGGACTACACGCTGGAAGTGTACAAAGACTTCGGGTTCAACGATTTCGTCATCTACGTCTCCACAAGGCCGGAGAAGGCCATCGGCGACCCGGAGGTGTGGGAACGCGCCACGGCGATGCTCAAAGAGTCGCTGGATGAGAAGGGGATCGCTTACAAGATCAAGGAAGGCGAAGGCGCGTTCTACGGGCCGAAGATTGAGTTCAACGTCAAAGACTGCATCGGGCGGCAGTGGCAGTTGGGCACGGCGCAGGTTGATTTCTTTTTGCCGGAGCGTTTCGGATTGGAGTATATCGGGGCCGACGGAGCCAACCACAGACCGGCGATGGTGCATCGCGCCATATTCGGGTCGTTGGAGAGGTTCATCGGCATTTTGATAGAGCATACGATGGGCGCGTTCCCCGTGTGGCTTGCGCCGCTTCAGGTAAAGGTTCTGCCGATAACCGATCTACAGAACGACTACGCCAAATCGTTGTTGAAAAGCCTTATAGCCGCCGGAGTGCGCGCGGAGATTGACGACTCCAGCGAGCGCGTGCAGAAAAAAATCAGAAACGCGCAGTTGGAAAAAACGCCGTACATGCTCGTCATCGGCGCGAGGGAGGCGGAGGCTGGGAAAGCGGCTGTGCGCCTGCGCACCGGGATTGACCTGGGCGCGATGACGCTGGATGAATTTTTGCAAGGGCTTCACGCTGTGGAGTCCGCCCGCTCCAACGAGCTGTGGCCGGGCCTGCAGGACAAGGGCGGCGATATACCGGCGCAATAGGTTGGCTCTGTTTATCGCCCGACATTATATGACAAAAATACGCCCTGTGTGGACAATAGGAGGTAACAAGGATGTCCAAAGATAGTTCGTTCGACATAGTCTGCAAGGTGGATTTGATGGAGGTTACAAACGCCATCAATCAGGTTATGGCGGAGATCAAACAGAGGTTCGACTTCAAGGGATCGAAAGCGGAGGTGACGCTGGATCAGAAGGAAAACTCCATCCCGATATTGGCCGACAGCGAGCCGCAGTTGAAAACTGTGTTGGACATATTGCAGTCCAAACTGGTCAAACGCGGGATATCGCTCAAGGCTCTCGAATACGGAACGGTGGAAAAAGCCTCCGGCGATATGGCGCGTCAGACGGTTAAACTTCAACAGGGCATTCCATCCGAAAAGGCTAAAGAGATAGTCAAATTCATAAAGGGAATGAAGCTCAAGGTGCAGGCCTCGATACAGGACGACCAGGTGCGCGTGACCGGCAAGAACAAAGACGACCTGCAGGATGTGATGGCGGCGTTGAAGAAAGAGGAACTTGATATCGCCATGCAGTTCACGAATTACAGGTGAAGTGAGCGCGTGAGCGAAAAGTTTGCATAACCAGGCGATTTCAAGTGTGTGTCAGCCTGAAGGAGCTTTGCGACTGTTGTCATCCTGAGGGAGTCTTCGACCGAAGGATCAAAGTAGAATAAATTATTCTTCAGATAGATTCTTCGCGTTGCTCAGAATGACAATGATATGTGATGCAGGGGCTACCCTCCGGGCCTCACTATGCCCCACAAGGTGGAACGCCTTTTATTCTCCACCCGCATTGTGCTATAAAATTAACCTTTTCCAACGGAGCTATTCCCGATGTCTCACTCTGAAAGCATACGCCGGACGCGCAACTGCGGCGAACTTCGCGCAGGCCACGTCGGCGAGACTGTTACGCTAGTCGGCTGGGCCAGAAAACGCAGGGATCACGGCGGCCTTGTTTTTGTTGATTTGTGGGATCGCCACGGCATAACCCAAATCGTCCTCAACCCGGAGATAGACGCCTCTGCGCATGAGCTGGCGCATTCCGTCCGGGCCGAATTCGTGCTTGGCGTCAAAGGCGCCGTCCGGGCGCGCCCCGAAGGCACTGCCAACGCAAAAATGTCCACGGGCGACGTGGAAGTGTACGTTGATAAGGCCTGGATATTGAATACGTCCAAAACCCCGCCATTCGTCATCGAAGCGGACGAAACGCCGAACGAATCCGTGCGGCTCAAATACCGATATCTGGACATGCGGCGCGGGCCTCTGCTCAACAACCTCATCCTGCGCGGCAAGATAACAACCGCTGTTCGGGTGTATCTGGAGACGCAGGGCTTCACCGAAGTGGAAACGCCGATGCTCACCCGGAGCACTCCAGAGGGCGCGCGCGATTTCCTCGTCCCCAGCAGGCTCACGCCCGGCGCATGGTTCGCCCTGCCCCAGTCGCCTCAGCTGTTCAAACAACTGCTCATGGTGGCGGGGTTGGACAGGTATTACCAGATAACCAAATGTTTCCGCGACGAAGACCTTCGCGCCGACCGCCAGCCGGAATTCACGCAGATAGATATGGAGATGTCGTTCATTGACGAGGCGATGGTGCGGGAAATCTGCGAAGGGATGATCGCCAGGATATTCGAACTGGCTGGCAAAAAAATCCAGACCCCGTTCCCCATCATGACCTATGCCGACGCGATGGAAAAATACGGCTCCGACAAACCGGACATACGGTTCGGCCTGAAAATATCCGATGTGTCCGGCCCGGTGGACAAGTCGGAGTTCAAGGCGCTCAAGGAGACGCTCGATTCCGGCGGGACGGTTCGCGCCGTTGCCGTTACGGGCGGGGCGGCGTTTTCGCGCAAGGAGATTGACGATCTTATAGAGGAGGCCAAAACCCACGGCGCCAAAGGGCTTGCGTGGATAAAAGTCACCGCCGAAGGTTATCAATCGTCCATCACAAAGTTCTTCAGCAAAGAGATTCTCGACGAGATATCCGCCATCGCCGAGGCGAAGGTTGGCGACCTGCTCATCTTCGTCGCCGACAGCAAGAAAGTGGCGCTGGATTGTCTTGGCAGGTTGCGTTTAAGCCTCGCAAGAAAACTCGGAATGATTGACGACTCGAAGTTCGCGTTCACATGGGTGGCGGAATTCCCGCTTCTCGATTACGACGCGGAAGAAAAAAGATATGTGGCTATGCATCACCCGTTCACGGCTCCGGTGGCAGAGGATGTGCCGTTGTTCGACACCGACCCGCTCAAAATTCGCGCCCGCGCATACGATCTTGCGCTTAACGGGGTGGAGATAGGCGGAGGCTCGATTCGTATCCATGACCGCTCCGTACAAAACAGGATGTTCGCGGCGCTTGGAATGAGTGATGAAGAGGCTCGCGGCAAGTTCGGATTCCTGCTCGACGCTCTGGAGTTCGGCGCGCCGCCGCACGGTGGCATAGCGTTCGGGTTGGACAGGTTGATGACGATAATCAGCGGTTGCGAATCCATCCGCGACGTAATCGCGTTCCCCAAGACGCAAAAAGGTTTTTGCCCGCTTACGGAAGCCCCGGCGGAAGTTGATCAGAAGCAACTGCGCGAACTGGGCCTGAAAAAGGATTTGCGATGACACAGGTTCGCACACGGTTCGCCCCAAGCCCCACGGGGTACCTTCACATCGGCGGGGCGCGCACGGCCATATTCAACTGGCTGTATGCGCGTCGGCACGGCGGCCAGTTCGTGTTGAGGATAGAAGACACCGACCTGGAGCGATCCACGGAAGACTCCATCCAGCAGATCATTGACGCGATGAACTGGCTGGGCATTGATTACGACGAAGGCCCGTTCCGCCAGATGGACAGGCAGGCGATATATAACGAATACATCGCAAAGCTGTTCGAGAAAAAACAGGCGTATCGTTGCGTCTGCTCTAAAGAAGAGTTGGACAGGAAACGCGAAGAGGCGCAGAAGGCCGGGAAAAAACCGAAATACGACGGGACGTGCAGGGGTAAAAATATCCCCGCCGATTGCGGCCAGCCGTTCGTCGTCCGCATAGCCACGCCGGGAGGCGGGGTGACGCGGATAGACGACATGTTGCGCGGAGTAATCGCCTTCGACAACGAAGAGCTTGACGACATGATCCTCGTTCGCACCGACGGCACGCCTACATATAATTTCTGCGTCGTGGTGGACGACGTGGACATGCGGATCAGCCACGTCATCCGTGGCGACGACCATCTGGCCAACACGCCGCGCCAGATGATTATCTACAACGCGCTGGGGCTTACCCCGCCGAAGTTCGCGCATGTCTCCATGATTCTCGGCAAAGACAAGGCGCGTCTCTCCAAACGGCACGGGGCCATGTCCGTGCTCGATTACCGCGAGAAAGGGATATTGCCCGACGCGATGGTCAACTATCTCACCCGGCTCGGCTGGAGCCACGGCGATAGTGAAGTCTTCACCAGAGACGAACTCAAATCGCTGTTCGACCTGGACGCGGTGGGCAAGTCCGCCGCATGTTTCGACGAGGACAAGCTGACGTGGATCAACGCGGAAAAGATCAAGACCGAATCGGAAGAGACGCTCGCGCCGTTGGCGATGGAGTTTCTGTCGGCTAAAGGAATATCTGCGGATAAAGGCCAGGTGGTAAAAATACTTCCCATGCTTCGCCAACGCGCCCGCACGGTTAAAGACCTGGCCGAAGGGATGCTCTGGTTTTTCGCGGATTCGGTTTCGTACGACCCGACTGCCGTGAAGCATCTGGCTCCGTCAATCGCGCCGGTTCTTTCCACGCTTGGCGACCGGCTGGAGAACGCCGATTTCGCGTCGCCGGAGTCGGTGGAGGCTGTGTTCAAGGCTCTGCTCGAAGAACGCGGGTTAAAGCTTAAAGACCTGGCGCAACCCGTCCGTGTGGCGTTGACCGGCGGGACGGTCAGCCCCGGCCTGTTCGAAATGATGATCGCGCTCGGAAAAGAAAAATGCGTGGAACGCATAAGGAAAGCGGCCCAGACAGCGCAGGCAGAAGGCGTGGCGAAGTGAGCGGCAATCAGACAAAACGCCCGATAAGCGAAGGCGCTGAAGCCGAGCTTAACAAGGTTTACAGCGTCCTCAATCACGGCGAAGTGGAGCTTGTGGACTATCTCGGCTCCGACTCCACAATCGCCCGCGCCGCACGCACCAGCTACCAGCGGAGCGATGGCAAAACCCCGGATGACGACCGGCGGCTCATCGCCCGGCTCTGGCGCGACAGACACACCTCGCCGTTCGAGATGGTGTCGCTCACGTTCCGCATCCGCCTGCCGATTTTCGTCATGCGACAGCATGTGCGCCACAGGACGGCGTCGTTGAACGAATGGTCGTTCCGCTACACGGAATGCCCGGAGCTTTTCTACGTCCCAGCCGAAGACGACGTTCGAGGCCAGAGCAAAGACAACAAACAGATGAGCGCGGGCCATTTGTCGCCGGAAGATTCCGCCCTGGCAATACGGCTCATCGCGGAGATCAACAAGGACTCGTTCGAGAAGTACAAGAAGCTGATCGAGATGGGCATGGCGCGGGAGCAGGCGCGGGTTGTCCTGCCGGTGTCGGCCTACACGCAGATCATCTGGAACATGGACATGCGCAACCTCCTTCACTACCTTAGCCTGCGGCTGGCCCCCGACGCTCAAAAAGAGATACGCGAATACGCTCAGATTATCGCGGGTATAGTCGGCAGAGGCTGGCCTATGATATGGGATGCGTATAAGGCCCCCTGACAAGGGGGCGGTGAGCGATAGCGAACGGGGGTTTCCCGATCCCTACATGACATCTCCTAATAACGTCGCGCAACAGGCCGCCGGGTCTATCCGCTCCACCGGATGGCCTCCCACCGTGGCGACGAATTTGTTTTTCAGTTTGGCCGATAACCGTTTTAGATAAATCCGGCCCGGCCCTATCAACACAACCGGAGCGTCGCTCAGATTATGATCTTTTATGACCCGCTTAACCGCCCAGCAGATAGTATCTATCTGCGCCTCCACGACCTGCTTTGCGATAGACTCTATCTCGCCGCCGCCAAGTTCCTTCGGGCTAGAGAGGACGACGCGGGCCAGTCGCAACGCGGCTCCGCGTTTTGTTTTGGGGCCGTTGTCCGGCGTGGGGATGGTGTAGTCCTTCGCGCGTATTTGCCCAAGGTAAAGATGCGCGTCCCCCATCACCGAGAAATATTCCGGGCATACGGCGACGGGCGCGTCATTTATTTTCAACGTCGCCACGACCGCGCCCACAGGCGTCCTAAGACAGCCCGTGTACAGCAACTCGCCGGTCACAAGCCTTTGCAGATCGGTTTTCCCCCTCACCATTGGCGAGCCGTTTTTAACCGGCAGGATATCGGTTGTCGTCGAGCCTATATCCACTATGAGGCATCGCGGAAGATGTTTGGAAACCCATCTGGCCGTCGCAGACCAGTTGGCGGAGGCCACGCGCCAGTGTTTTTTAATCGCCTCGCCCGGCCCGACCATCTGGCCGTCCACATCTATGACACGCACCGAAACCGGCGCCATTGCGTCAACGGCGCATTTGACGATGTGGCGCGTTCCGTCGGCCCTGCTCTTGAAAACGTCGGATAACTCCCCCGTCATGGTGAGAACGACGGCGTCGGGTTTTTGCTCGTCGCGGATGGATCGAAGAAGAGATGTAAGGCCACCCGGATTTTTCCATATCTCGAATGGGTAAACCATGCGGCGCGGCAGTTTCCCCCGCGAGCGCAGAAGAGCCGCTTTCACATGCGCTCCGCCAACGTCCAGCCCCAAAATCCTCATACGGCTCGCGTCTCACCGGTCTTCGTGAAAAAAGTGGCTCTGCGCGTTGTCACTGCGGGCGGAGGGTTGCCAGTAGCCGCCGCCATGATAAAAAGAGCTGGCGTGGGATTCAACGCCTCCGCCAATCCGCAAAAACTTGTGGTGAGTCTGGGGTTGACCTCTATAACCACAGGCCCGGCCTCTGTCATCACAAAATCCACTCCCCAGTATCCAGAAAGTCCTGGAACGGCCTTCTTTATCCGCGCCGCCAGTTCGCGCAAGGCCGCAGAGGGCTCTTCGCCGATTATTTCGCCGCCATCATAGATCATCCCGTCATTAAGGAACCTTTGCCGGTTCACGGACAAAACTTCCACCCAATCGTTCCCGGAGACTATCGAAAGGCTCATCGGCCCCCCCTCGATGAACTCCTGCGCGATATGCGGGCCGATAAGCGGTTCCACCTTGCGCGGTTGACGATGGATGTTGACCCCCTCCGCCCCCGCGCCATCCGCAGGTTTAAAGACCCATGTCCCTGTGAAATACATGGAGGAGTCAAATTTTGCGCCGGCTTCGACGGTTTGTGGATGCGGGATTCCCGCCGTTTTCATCAACCGCGAGAACTCAAGCTTGTCGCCGGTCGCTTTGACGGCATCCGCGCTACAACCCAAATTGATTTTGCCAGAGGCCTGTGCGCGGCCTGTGAACGCTTCAAGTATCCCGCCAGTCTCCGGGGCCACTATCAACAACCCATCGCATCTCGCAAGGGCATGGCCAAACTCCCCTGCGCGGCCTTGGATTGTAAACGGTTCAATGTCCGGGATTTTCGCGAACGAGTCCATCGCGGCGCGTCGGATGGCTACGCCTTCAGCGGAAAGCGGAT
>JADGAO010000156.1 GCA_015231995.1 Nitrospinota bacterium
TGTCATTCTGAGGCGAAGCCGAAGAATCCATCCAAAAGAATGTTCTATTATACTTTGATCCTTCGCTTCGCTCAGGATGACAAAACATGGAAATCACTTGGTTATGCAAGGCTCTCCTTTTCAGGGGGGCAGATTAAGAAGGGCGATCCACCGGATCGCCCCTACAGCGGAATTCGGGTTTAGCGGTCCCCGTTCTCCGTTCACAATCCCATCAAGTCCCGTTTGCATTTCTCCTCCGTCCGCTCGCCGAGAAACTCGAACCGGGGAACTCCGAAACCGCAGGATGTCTGAACCCTGTAAACGTCGAAATAAAATATCTGCCGGAAATATTCCGTTTTCACGCCTGAGAAATGATCCCGGGCCAATCGTTCAAACTCCTCCGCTCCACGCGCCACAACCCGCCCCTTGCAGTAAAAACGGAGAATCAGCGGTTTTTCGCCGAAAGAGATGAAGGTTATCGTAGCCTTGCCGCCAGCGGTAATATGCCGCGCCGTGACATTCCCGCTTCCGTGGTAATCGGCGTAGAGGACGGTTTTGTCATCGGCGATTCTCAGCGAGTCCAGGCCTTTGGGCGACAGGTTCACATCCTCGTCCGCCACCGCCGACGCGATGAAAAACATTTTCTGCGACAGCGCGAATTCTTTAAGGTTGTTGGAAATCGTTCCCCACTCCTTGGCCACCTTCAAATCCTCTCGTTCAGGCTTCCGGTTCGCTTATGGCAGGCGCCCGTCAACGACGTTTCGATATAACCCGTAGGATATCACCCTCGACTTCATAAACGATCCGGTATTCGCCGATATCAACCCTGTAAAAGGCATAGCCTTTGAGCTTGCCGGAATCGTTCGGCTTGGCGTCAGTCATAAACATATTTTCTGTGGCCGATGCGGTAAATAATGATCGTCTCTCTAGAGGAGTCAATCGCGCAAATCGCCCGGTAATCGCCAATGCGGTATCGCCACAGGCCCCTTTTAGCGGCGGTCAAGGGTTTTCCGCAACTGCGCGGGTCGTCCAATGGCGAGACTCGTTCCCTGAAATATTTGAATATTTTTTTCTGAACGGACTCGTCCAGTTTTGAAAGATCTTTTAAAGCGTCAGGATCAAACTCAATCTTTGAGGCCAAGGCGTTTCTCGGCCTCGTCTATGGATATTGTCGGTCGTCCTTTTTTCACCCTGGCCATGGCGATATCATAGTCTTCTTTGTCCTGCAGGAAGTCTAACAAAGCTCGCCGCGCGTAATAACTTTTCGACTTGCCGGTCTTATTGGCGAGTTTTACGAGCTTGTCTTCGGCATCCTTCGGAATTCTGAGGGTAATCATCTTTTTCGCCCTAAATTTCTATCATCAATTCTAACATGACATTTCCAGGCAAAAAAGCTACGACCCATTTTTCGGAGAATCGGGCCTTTTTTAATGCGATCGCCCCGCATTGGAAGGTATTCTACCCCCGCTCCGCCGTCAGTTTCCGTATGACGTTGAAAAGCTCCATGGACGCGGATTTCGGGCCTTCGCGTTCGTACCCTTCTATCCCAAGCCGCGTGCGCATCTGCCCAACCTTCACGCCGGTTGCGAACATGCGCTCGAAATACTCCCGCGCAACCTTTTCATGTTCCGCCTTGCGTTGCGGCGCGCCGAACGGGTTTGCGAAATATGTGTGGACTATCCCTTTCTCGTCGGTCGTTCCCTTGGCCATCCTGGCGCCGAGCCGGAACACCGCCAGCGCATCCTCCTCGTTGCTGAAAAACTCGATGGCCGGCATCTCGTCGTCCACCCTCTCGTAGTTGTTGGCGTAGAGGATCATGTCCACCGGATAACCTTTAACCAGATGCTGGTGTTTTGTTATCGGGATGACAAGCCGGGAGTTGACCATGCTCGGATTCATGAATATCGCGCGGTCGAACTGTTCGTAAGCGTATTCGGGCGAAAGGTCGTCGAGCCGCACGAATGCGCCTGTCTCCGTGCCGTATCCGACCACCACGCCGTCGCGCATTCCCAGCGATCCCATGTCGTCGAAAATGATTCTCATGTCGCAGATATGCTCGTCGGCAAGCGACCGTAACGCCTCGAGAGTCTCCGACTTGCCCGCGCCCGAATCCCCCACCAGCACAACATTGGCCAGGCCTCCGTCCTTGAGCGTCACGCGCGCCATCGCCCCGTGAAGCGGGAGCCTGCCCCGTTTTAGCGCCGCCACGTTGTGCAGGGTGAGCGCCGTTTTTTTGAAGTAGCCGAAATAATCCACCGCGTCGCCGTACCGCACTACCCCGACGAATATCCCGGACTCCGCGTCCTCGTGGAACACCGTGTCCGCCGGGAGGGCCTGATCCTTAACCCCGAACAGCATGATTATGTCGGGCCGTTTGCCTTCGATATGCTCGTAGCCGGCCGTCTCGAAAAGGTTGGCCATGGAAAGACCCAGCGTCACATAATCGCGGTGAAAATAAATGAACGCCAGCAGGTCGCCAATCCTTGCGGGGAAACAGAACCATTCCGAAGGGCGGAAGGCTATCATGTCCTCGGTCAGTTTTGGGACTTCCACTATCTTTCCCGTGCGCTTGTTGGACTTCGTGTACAACACAAGCGGCGGCTCGATAAGCGTGAGCATGATGAACGGAACGTCTTTGAGGTGCGAAAACTCGTAGGGGCAATCCCACTCGATTTTCTCCATCAACGCGCCCATGTTTGCGCCCGCCGGAAGCTGGCGGTACACGGCGGGGTTCGTCCCGGCCAGGTTGCCGATAACCGTCCGGTACGCGGAAAGAGCCACGTTTTTAAACGTCTCGTTGGCGGTGATGAACTGGGCGCGGTGGATGCCGCTCCGGGTGGAGCGCGACTTGGCCGGGGCTGTGTGGTATATGACCCGCTCGTGTCTGCGCCAGAAGTTGTACAGCTCCTCGATGAACTCCTGAAACCTTCCCCTTCCCTCCAGCAGGATGCGGAAATCGTCGTTGATGGCGATGATCTCTTTGGCGGAGTGGCTGGTCAACAGCTTTAACACGGTCACTATTTTCGCCGATGTCTCGGCGGTGTTTGCGCCCGGCGCCCCTTCCAGCAGAAAATCGCGGATCGGCCCGCCTTTGCGGATGAGTTTGGCGGTGAATTTTTCCACTATTTCCGCGAAAAGCTCGCTTGCGGCCAACTGTTCCGGTGAAGAGCAGTATAACTGCCCGTAGTCGAAAATAACCTTGCCGTTGGCGATGGTGTACGGTTTTTGAGAGGATGCGGCCTTTGCTTCCATGTATAAATACTCCTTGGAAGCAATGATAGCACACGGATAATAGCCATGCAGGGACGGCCCCGGGAGCGCGGGCGACCAGCCCGCATCACATTATTTGTAGGGGCGACCCGGTGGGTCGCCTTCCTGATCCGGGCGACCCACCGGGTCGCCCCTACAGCAGAAGGTCCATCGAAACCGCTGGTTTTATTTTTTGCATCAACCATTGAATACAAAATCCAATTTGGCTACAGCCCCGTTATCGGGGAATCAAGGTTTCGGAATCCGGGGTGAAAAGCCGACGCGTCTCTTGATGGCCGTGGCTCTGTGTGAGATATTGTATGGCTCTAACATCGCATAAATGACTGGGAGGCTTTATTCATGGCCATCGGGGTTATCGGCGGAAGCGGGCTTTACGAGATGGAAGGCCTCGTCAACGTCAAACGCAAAAAAGTCAAAACGCCGTTCGGAGACCCGTCCGACGAGCTTGTCACCGGAAAGCTCGGCGGGGTGGAAATGGTTTTCCTGCCGCGTCACGGAAGGGGCCATCGCATACTGCCGTCGGAAATAAACTTCCGCGCCAACATATGGGCCATGAAAAAGCTGGGTGTGGAGCGGATCATCTCCGTCTCTGCGGTCGGCTCGTTGAAGAAAGAAATCGTCCCCGGCCATGCCGTGATAATAGACCAGTTCATCGACAGGACTCGTGGAAAACGCGCCGACACGTTTTTCGGCAAAGGGGTGGTCGCCCATGTCGCGTTCGCTGACCCGGTGTGCGGTTATCTTGCCGGGGTTCTTCACACCTCCGCCAAAGAGATCGGCTGGAAGGCGCATAAAGGCGGGACGTATGTCTGTATGGAAGGGCCGCTCTTCTCAACCCGCGCCGAGTCGCACCTGTACCGTTCGTGGGGCGCGGATGTAATCGGCATGACCAACCTGCAGGAGGCCAAACTTGCGAGGGAGGCGGAGATTTGCTACGCGACGATAGCGCTGGCCACGGACTACGATTGCTGGCATGACGAAGTGGTGACGGTGGAAAAAGTCATAGCGACGATGCACGCCAACATCAACAATTCCAAAAACGCGATAAAAGCCGCCGTGCCACGGATCAAGGCTGATAGCGACTGCGGTTGCAGGGACGCGTTGAAGCACGGCATCATGACCGATCCCAAAAAGATACCTTCGAAGACGAAGGCTGACCTTAAACTGATAATCGGCAAATACGTTAAGTGAGGTTCGACCAGAGCAAATGAGCAAATCGGCGGAGCTTTTTGAGAGAGCGAAAAAATCCATTCCCGGCGGCGTCAACAGCCCGGTTCGGGCGTTTAGGGCCGTTGGCGGGAACCCTGTGTTCGTAAGCAAAGCCGCCGGGTCGAAGATTTACGACGCGGACGGCAGGGAATACATAGACTACGTCGGTTCGTGGGGCCCGATGATAGTGGGCCACGCAAACGCCCGTATCCTCGGCGCCTTGCGGAAGGTCATGGGCGACGGCACCAGTTTCGGCGCGCCCACCGAGCTTGAGGTGGAGATGGCGGAGATGGTTATCAAGGCCGTTCCATCCGTCGAGATGGTGCGGATGGTAAGCTCCGGCACCGAGGCCGTGATGAGCGCTCTGCGGCTTGCGCGCGGTTTTACCGGACGGGACAAAATCATAAAGTTCGACGGTTGCTACCACGGCCATGGCGACTCCATGCTGGTGCAGGCCGGATCGGGAGTGGAGACGCTAGGGCTACCCGATTCACCCGGCGTGCCTGCGGCGCTGGCCGGGCTTACGCGCTCGCTTCCATACAACGACGTCACAGCCTTAGAACATGCGTTTAAAGAAGAGGGAGACAAGATCGCCTGTGTGATAGTGGAGCCTGTGATAGGCAACATGGGTTGCATACCGCCTCAACCCGGATTTCTCCAGAGCCTGCGGACGATTTGCGACAAATACGGCGCCTTGCTGATATTCGACGAGGTAATAACCGGTTTCCGCCTGGCGTTAGGCGGAGCGCAGGAATATTACAAAGTCATGCCCGATATCACCACGATGGGCAAGATCATCGGCGGCGGGCTACCCGTGGGCGCGTACGGCGGCAGGAAAGAGATAATGGAGAAGATCGCCCCATCCGGCCCCATATATCAGGCGGGAACTTTGTCTGGCAATCCTCTGGCGATGTCCGCCGGAATCGAGAATCTAAAGATACTTTCCGAGCCGGGCGTTTACGCAAAGCTTGACGAGAGCGCCAGGCTGTTGTGCGACGGAATGAAAAAAGTCGCCGAAGAAGCTGGAGTGAAAGCCGTGTTCAACCGCGTCGGGTCGCTGTTTACGATGTTCTTCACCGAAACGCCGGTGACCGATTATAAAACCGCCAAGACGTGCGACACGGCCCGTTTCGCAAAGTTCTTTATCGGGATGCTGGAGCGTGGCGTGTACCTTGCCCCCAGCCAGTTCGAGGCCGGTTTCATGTCGCTTGCGCACTCGAAAGATGATGTCGTCAAAACGCTGGAGGCGGCGCGGGAGACGTTCAAGACGTTGTAGGGACCAATGTAGGGGCAGACCTGTGTGTCTGCCCCCTCATGTGGGCGAACACGCAGGTTCGCCCCTACGTTATACCCCCCCCGTCACCTGATACGGACGGCCAGTTTCTCCAAAGCCTCGCGTATGGCCTTATGGCCGGCCACCGGCTCCTCGCACTCGAAGTCTTCGCATATGTAAAGCGTTGGTTCGCCACCTTCTGGTTTGAGGTCCCGGAATGGCTCCGGGGCGGTCTCCGGTTTATCGGGCAGAACAAACGACGTAACTGCTCCGGGGATAAAAGCGTTACGCAATTCCCTGTACAACTGGGAGACGACGGCCCCATCCGCTCCGCCGACGAGTATCAACTGCTTTGCCTCCCTATCCACCATATCCGCCGTGCCAAGAGCTGTCCCCATATTGACAATGGAGGAACCCACGACAAGCTTCAGGTCGGCGGCGGCTCTTTTGGCGATATCGCCGTACTCCATGTTTCCCGTGAGCGCGTAGAGCCTCGCCATGTTTCGCGTCATCATGGCGGAAGGGGAGGGGGTGGAACCGTCGAACCGGATTTTAAGCCTCACCAACGGCGTGTGCGCCCAGGGCGTGGTGAAGAAAAAGCCTCCCCGTCCGTTGTCGGTGAAAAGCTTTCTCGCCTGTTTTGCCATATCTTCCGCCACGGCAAGATGGGCGCTGTCCTGCGTCGCCTCGAAAAGGGTTAGCGCAAGGGATATGGCGCAGGCGTAATCTTCCAGAAAAGACTCTTCGCCCGTCCCCAACCCTTCGTAATATGAATGGCGGAGGACGTTTTTGACCGTCATGGAGTTCCTGATGAAATCCATTGTCCTTAACGCCGGGGTAAGATATTTTTCGTTGCCGGTGGCTTCGTAAACATGGACAAGGCTTTCGGCCATCAACGCCGACCAACTGGACAGGGCCATCTTCTCAAGAGCCGGAGCGGGGCGTTTTTTCAGAGTCTCGGCGCGCAAAATCTCTTTTGCCGAAATCATCGTTTCGACGGACATGGCGGATTTAGGCGCGTCCGCAACCGCCGGAGCGGTCTTTTTATCGGACAGGTTCATATGCTCGGCAAATAACGCGCCCAATGAAGGGCCGAGGATTTTTATGGCGTCGCCTTTTGTCCAGAGGTAAAACGAACCGTCAGAATACTGCGACGCCCAAAACCCTCCGCCGGGGCGGTAAAGGTCGCCCAACACCCAGTTGGCGGTTTCCACGGCGACGTCCAGAAAAAATCTGTCTGCGGTGGGCGAATACATTTTTGTGTAAAGCGCGGACATCATCGCGTTTCGAGAGAGTATTTTCTCTAACCACGGGTTCGCCCACGAGTCGTCCGAAGCGTAGCGGAAAAAGCCGCCGTTGATATGGTCCCTTACGGCGCCCTGGGCCATCCATTCGAGGCTCATCTGAGCAAACGCCAGATCGTCCGAAACGGCGGCGTGGTTTTCCATGATAAACAACAGGGCAGGTTCGTTCGGGAATTTGGGCGTTTCCGCGAACCCTCCATTAGTCCGGTCGTAAAGTTTTCGCAGGGACTCCATTGTTTCTTCGGTGGACGGCTCCGGTTCACCGCTTCGTTTGGGCGAATTGACGGATGCGTAAGCCTCTTTGAGGATGATGGAGTTCTGCGTAAGACGATCCGGCTCCTCTACATATATCCGCAAAGCCTCGGTGGCGAGCTCTACAAGCCCGGGCGAACCGTCTCTCTGGCGGGCTGAGATAAAAGAACCCGCCCCGGAATATGGCGCGCCGTCTGGTTGGGCGAATATTGTCATGGGCCATCCGCTTTTGCCGACGGTCATGCGAAGGTACGCCTGGTAAAACAGGTCAAGGCCGGGCCGCTCCTGCCTGTCCACCATCACGGGGATGAACTTATCGTTGATAAGCCGGGCCGCCTCCGGGTTTGAAAAAGTCTCCTGCGCCATGAGCCTGCAGTAGTGGCAGGAGAAATAGCCTATGGATATGAATAGCGGCTTATCGAGTTTTTTCGCCAGGTTCAACGCTTCCGGCCCCCACTCGCGCCATTCGACGGGGCTGTCTTTGTAGAGCCGCAGATACGGGCTTTTCGCTTTGGCCAGATGATTCTCTTTCGCCACGGACGCAGGCGGGAACAACATCAACGCGCAGAGCGCAAGCGCCGCCGACAGGCGGAAAACATGGCGCGTCGTCTTCTCCAACGATTCTAAATCCTCCAATGTTGCAGAGCGCCCCGACGGGCCGCTCCATGTATATTACTCCCGGCAGTGAAATGATAATACATACTCTTCAGAGGAAGGCTCTTTTTGTCATCCTGAGGGAGTTCCTGAGGGATTCCGTTTTTTGTCATCCTGAGGGAGGCCCTGCGACCGAAGGATCGCGTTGTCATCCTGAAGGAGTCCTCGACTGAAGGATCAAAGTATAATAAAAATATTCCATTCGATAGATTCTT
>JADGAO010000157.1:0-1671 GCA_015231995.1 Nitrospinota bacterium
GAGATACTGGTTATCCAACTGCTCAACCTGCTGTGCCTGACATTTTTTTCGATGCTCGTTTTCTCCAACATCATCACCTCCATCTCCACGATGTTCATGTCCAGGGATTTAGACCTTCTGATCTCCTCGCCGTTAAGCCCCATGAGCGTGTTCATCTCCAAATCCCTGCTCACGTTCGTAAACTCGTCGTGGATGGCGGCGTTTTTCGGCGTCCCGGTCTTTATCGCATACGGGAAGGTGTACGGCGCGCCCTGGATGTATTACGCCGCGTTCCCGGCGGCTTTCGTCCCATTTCTACTAATACCATCCGCCGTCGGGATAATGGTGACGTTGTCGCTTATGCGGTTTTTCCCGGCCCGCAGAACCAGCCAGATACTCTCGTTCGTCGGCCTTGTTTTCGTGGGCGGGCTGGTGATGTTCTTCCGGTTCCTGCAACCGGAGAAGTTCCTCGGCAAAAAAGACGTGCCGGAAGAGGAGATAGTAAAGTTCGTCGAACAGCTCAAGACTCCCGATTACGGCTGGATGCCGTCGAGCATGATGGCCAAGGCGGTCAAGTCGGCTGGCGTGGCGGACTGGGACGGTTTTATTGTCGAGTTTTCGTGGCTCTGGATATCTGCGGCTGTCGCCGTGTCCGTTATCCTCGCCGCCGCGTTCAGGTTTTACTACCCTGCTTTTTCGCTCTCGCAGGGCGAGCGGGAGCGGGGCGTCGCCGACAGCCAGCGTCTTTTTTACAGGACGCTTGCGCGGCTCCTGTCGCCGTTGTCGCCGGGAACGCGGGGGCTTATGATGAAGGATATAAAAATATTCTGGCGCGACACGGGGCAGTGGTCGCAGTTGTTCATGCTCGGCGCGTTGATCGTGGTCTATATCTTCAACATCCGCAACCTGCCGCTGGACACGTTTTTTCTGAAGAATCTCGTGTCGGTGATGAACATCGGCCTTGCCGGCGTGGTGCTTGCGGCGGTGGCGTCGCGGTTCGTGTTCACCACCACAAGCATGGAGGGGGCGAACTTCTGGGTCGTCAAATCTTCCCCGATGAAGGCGCGCTCGTTTCTTTTCTCGAAATTCTTCCTGTACCTCCTGCCTCTGCTCGCTCTGGCGGAGACGCTTGTGGTCGTCTCCAACATCCTGCTCGGGGTGGATAGTTTCGTGATGACGATATCGGCTGTGGCGATGGCCTGCATGACCCTTGGGATAACGGCGCTTGGGGTGGGGATGGGCGCGGCCTATCCCAAATTCGATTACGAGAATGTGGCCGAGGTGGCGGTGACCACCGGCGCGATCGCGTACATGCTTGTCTCCGTGGCGTTCATTGGGATAATGGTGATTTTTGTCTCAGGCCCTGTTTACGCGCATCTTATGGAGGTTTTTTTCCGCAGGAACGTCGGCGGCCTCAACGTATGGCTTTCATACGCGGGCGCGGTGGTTTTGACCGGCGCGGCGCTGTATATTCCCATGCGAAAAGGGATACAATCGCTGGAAAAGATGGAAGTGTGAGTTCCGGGAGGCGGATGGGATGAAAATCGCGGAGGAAGAGAAAGGGAAGTGGATACCCCTGCTCAAGGGAGTGCGCTTCTTTTCCTCGTTCGAAAACGAAGACCTTAGTTCTATGCTCGACATCGGCGAGGTGCTCCACGTCAAGCTTCACGAATTTGTGATCCGCGAAACGGA
>JADGAO010000157.1:1769-3967 GCA_015231995.1 Nitrospinota bacterium
CGACATCGGCGAGGTGCTCCACGTCAAGCTTCACGAATTTGTGATCCGCGAAACGGATCCGGCGGACGACAACTCGTTTTACGTCATCCTCAAAGGCGCGGTCAAAGTCATCAAACAGACCGTAAATCTGGGCAAAAAGGACCTGCTTGTCATACGCGCAGGGGACTGTTTCGGCGAAATCTCCTTTCTTATCCAAAGCAGGCGCCCATCCACCGTGCTGGCGGTCAAACGTTCGGCCAGCGTGCTGGCGGTGGAGGAATGTTTCATTTTCAAGATAAACCCGGAAGCCGTCAAATCGCTGGATCAATCCATTCAACTCAAGATGTACCAGCAGTTCGCCTTTACCCTTGCGGAGAGGCTCAAGTACCTTACCGAAGACATCATGAAGCCTTACTGAGGCCTCCATTCTATCTTCGCCGAATCTCCACTACCGGAGTTTCCAGCGATCGCCAGGGCAATAAAAAGTCCGGGAATCCAGAGTATCTCCCCTTCAACCGCCAGCAATGGGGTCCGTCCGCGTTCGCCGGACGGCATTTTGCGGTCAATCAGAAACGTCTTTAGTGTTTTTCTCCCCGCCAGATTGGGAAGATGTAAATAATCGCCCGGTTTCCTTGCGCGGAACACGGCTCCCGGCGGTACGGCGGATATGGAGACGCAGTCCATCGCGTCATTTCCGTTTTCAACCGGGGTTACGGCGAGCGTTCCATCATCCCACTCCAATTTCAACGGGCACGCAAATGGAGCTGTCATCGGGGCGGACGCGGTTTTCTTTCTGAAAATGGAAAGCCCCGCGTGATCGTATCGCCCCCCAAATCCGCCCGGCAGGTCGGTCGCCGCGCCTTTACGCCCGGTGGAGACGAGGCAGTCGAGAGCCTCCAGGTTCTTCAACGAGACAACCGCCGGGTCAAGCCCCGCAAGCCTTACAGCTTCCCTGTAAATCACGAATCGTATAGCCTCCGGCTCTACTGCGGTCATCTCTGCGTCCAATGTCACACCGTCTGCGCGGGCCGTTTTGACGACGCTCTTCATCTTGTTTCCGGCGATTTCGCCAATCAGCTTCGTCTGGCCGCCAACCAGCCGCATCGCCCGCGATATCGTGTTCACGGCGGAGGGGGAGACGGACTCCATCGCCGGGATGACCTGATGCCGTATTTTGTTGCGAAGGTAGTCGTCCCCGGCGTTTGTGGGGTCTGTCACGAAATCAACGCTCTGTTCGCGGAGCCACTCCAGTATCTCGCTTTTCCGCGCTTCTATGAGAGGACGGACGTATTTGCCACGCACAGGCGGGACTCCGCCCAGAGCCTGCGGGCCGGAGCCGCGAAGGAGCCACAACAGGAACGTCTCCACGCTGTCGTCGAGAGTGTGACCAGTGGCGATGATATCCGCACGGCCTTCGTCGAGAAGGCGGTCGAAAAAAGAGTATCGAAGCTTGCGCGCCACCTGCTGGAGGTCGCTTTCCGGTTTTGAGGCGCTGTTGCGCTCCATGACGAAATCCAGCCCCAGCTTGCCCGCCAGCGTTTTTGAAAAATCAGCGTCCCGACCAGAATCCGGCCGGAACGCATGATCGTAATGGCAGACTTTTAATTCGCGGATTCCCAGTTTTTCGCGGAGCTTCATCAGGGTGATGAGGAGCGCCACGGAATCCGGCCCCCCGGAAAGCGCGGACATCACCACCGATCCCGGCGGTATCATGCCATGCCTGAGGATGGACGAAAGAGCCGTGTTTACGATGTTTGCCATGCGGAACCCGAAAAATGTTGCGGCCTATTTTTTCTCCCGCAGTCTCTTCAACGACTCCGTGAAAGGAGGATAAGCCACGCCCCTTTCGGTGATGATGCTGGCGATAAGCTCCGCCGGGGTCACGTCGAACGCGGGGTTGAAGACGTTCACGCCATCGGGCGCGATTTTCTGCCCACCCATTATCTGTGTGACCTCTTTGGGGTCGCGCTCTTCTATCGGGATTTCGTCACCGCCAAGTTTGCCGAAGTCTATCGTGGACATCGGGGCGGCGACGTGGAACGGGACGCCGTGCCGCCGCGCCAGCACGGCCACGGTGTATGTGCCTATTTTGTTGGCTGTGTCGCCGTTGGCCGCGATCCTGTCCGCGCCCACGATAACCCGGTTTATCCTGCCCAGTTTCATCACATGCCCCGCCATGTTGTCGGAGATGAGCGTGACGGGGATTCCCTCTTTCATCA
>JADGAO010000157.1:4066-8123 GCA_015231995.1 Nitrospinota bacterium
CACATGCCCCGCCATGTTGTCGGAGATGAGCGTGACGGGGATTCCCTCTTTCATCAGCTCCCACGTGGTCAATCTTGCGCCCTGAAGCCACGGCCTTGTTTCGTCGGCGAACACTTTTACATTTTTACCCGCAAGATGCGCGGCCTTTATCACGCCCAACGCAGTGCCGTAATCCCCCGCTGTGGCAAGCGCCCCGGCGTTGCAATGGGTGAGTATCGTGTCCCCGGCGTTCACAAGAGCCGCGCCGTTTTCGCCCATTTTTTTGTTGATGGCCAGGTCTTCTTCGTAAATCTTGACCGCTTCTTCCACAAGGCGCGTTTTAAGCGCGTCAATCCCATCGCCTGCAAACGATTGGGCGGTTACGCGCATCCTGTCGAGCGCCCAGAAGAGGTTGACGGCAGTGGGGCGGGAGGCGGCCAGGGTGGAAAGGACTTTGTCGAACTCGATCATGAACGACGAATGGTCTTTGGCGTTGACGGCTTTCGCGCCCAACGCCGCGCCCATCCCGGCGGCCACACCGATGGCCGGAGCGCCGCGCACCACCATGTCTTTTATGGCGAGGGCCACTTCGTCATAAGACTTTAGCTCGACGTAAACCTCTTCCTGAGGCAGTTTTCGCTGGTCAATGAGCCGTGCGGCTCCGTTTTTCCACTCTACGGTCTTGAACATTAAAATATCCTCGCAAACAGACAGAATTAAAAAATCGAGTTTACCAGAAACGGCCCTTTCTCGCTCGCCGGGGTGAAGAGCGCCTCGGACAGCAAGGAGACCTTTGTATAATCCATTACGTTCGCAATATTGCCATTTCGAGCGTAATTGTCATTTTGAGCGTACGACCATTGTCATTCTGAGCGCCAGCGAAGAATCCATCTAAAAGAATGTTCTATTGTACTTTGATCCTTCGGTCGAGGACTCCCTCAGGATGACACACTCTGGAAATTTTTTGGTTATGCAAAGCTCTCGACAGCAAGAGAGCCGGCGAGCGGGATCTCTGCGAGGAGGACAACACTACACGGCTTGCCTGTCACGAATTGTGATATTATTTGACTTTAAAACCGATAGGGTTATTTGAATGGCCTCTGAGCCTCGTAAAGGGCCGCATCCGGCCTATGGACAGGCAGGTTTGACACACGACCTGATTTCCATTCAGACAGACATCCTCGGAGAGGCGTATTCGATCCAGATGGATATGTACGAGACGTCTGACGAGGTGGTCATAGAGATGGACATGCCCGGAATGGGCGCGCAGGAAATAACCGTGACGACGCAGGACGACTGGCTGGCGGTGGAGGGAGTCAAACGGGACGCGGCCGAAGAGGCCAAGGTCAATTACCTTTGCATGGAAAGAGTGTTCGGCCCCGTAAAACGGGTTGTGCAACTTCCGTCCACCATTGACCTTGCGAAGGCGCGCGCATGTTACAAAAACGGCGTTTTGACCATCCGCGCTGTGCGAATGGCCGACAGGAGAAGCAAAACGCGCAGGATTGTCATCGAAGGGGAGTGATAAAGCTAAATGGCTGAGACTGGCGATTCTGAGACGGCGGCGGTAAAAGAGGAAATCAAGGCCATACAGGACGATTTCACGATACCGGACATCCTTCCGCTTCTTCCGGTGCGCGACATCGTGGTGTTTCCGTTCATGATACTTCCGTTGTTCGTCGGCAGGGAAAACTCCATAAACGCCGTCAACCAGGCCCTCGCCGGCGACAGGATAATGATGCTCGCCGCCCAGAAGGACGCCGGGGTGGACAACCCGACGTCCAAAGACCTCTTCGAAATAGGCTCGGTGGTGATGGTCATCCGTATGCTCAAACTGCCGGACGGAAGAATAAAGATACTCGTGCAGGGTCTTGCCAAGGCGAGGATAGACGAGTATCAACAGACCGATCCGTATTTCAAGGTGAAGATCACCCGGATAGACGACGAGGATATGGGCAAGGTCACATCCAAAGAGTCGTTATCCATCGAGGCGGCGATGCGAAACGTGCGCGGCCAGATGGAGAAGGTGATCAACCTGGGCAAACAGATATCCCCGGACATCCTCGTAATCGCCGAAAACCTGGACGACCCCGGCAAGTTGGCCGACCTCGTCGCCGCAAACCTCGGCCTCAAGGTGGACGACGCGCAGAAGGCGTTGGAGCTTGTGAGCCCAATGGCCCGGCTCAAGAAAGTCTCCGACCTGCTCGGCAGGGAGATCGAGCTGTTGGGGATGCAACAGAAGATACAGAACGCCGCGCAGGAAGAGATGACCAAAACCCAGCGGGAATATTACCTGCGCGAACAGTTGAAGGCCATACAAAAAGAGCTTGGCGACATAGACGACCGCCAGCAGGAGATAAACGAGTTCCGCGACAAGATACTCAAATCGAAAATGCCCAAAGAGGTGGAGACGGAGGCGATAAAACAGCTCGACCGTCTGCAGAAGATGCACTCCGAATCTGCGGAGGCCACAACCGTCCGCACATATCTGGAGTGGATGGTCGAGGTGCCGTGGTCTATTGCGACCAAGGACAACCTCGACCTCAAAGCGGCGCGAAAGGCGCTCGACGAAGACCACTACGACCTCGAGAAGGTCAAGGAGCGGATGATCGAGTATCTTGCCGTGCGCAAGCTCAAGAACAAGATGAAAGGGCCGCTACTCTGTTTTGTGGGGCCTCCCGGCGTCGGCAAAACGTCGCTGGGCCAGTCTGTGGCCCGCGCGCTTGGGCGCAAGTTCACCCGCATGTCGCTTGGCGGCGTGCGCGACGAGGCGGAGATACGCGGCCATCGCAGGACTTACATCGGCTCCATGCCGGGCCGTATCATGCAGGGGATAAAACAGGCGGGGTCGTCCAACCCCGTATTCATGCTCGACGAGATAGACAAGCTCGGCTCCGATTTCCGGGGCGACCCAAGCTCCGCCCTGCTGGAGGTGCTCGACCCGGCGCAGAACAACGCGTTCGTGGATCATTACCTCGGCGTGCCGTTCGACCTTTCGAACATCATGTTCATCACCACCGCAAACATGATGGACACCATCCCACCGCCGCTATTGGACAGGATGGAGGTTATCAGGATCGCAGGGTACACAGAGGAGGAAAAGGTCAATATAGCCAAACGTTACATCGTTCCGCGCCAGATGGACGAGCATGGCCTTAGCGCAAAAAAGCTGAATATAAGCGACGAGGCTCTCAAGGGGATCATCCAGCAGTACACCCGCGAGGCCGGGTTGAGGAACCTGGAGCGCAACATCGCCACGATATGCAGGAAGGTGGCAAAAGAGGTCGCAAGCGGCTCGGAGAAGGCTTTCAAGATCGTTTCCAGGGACATCAAGAAATATCTGGGCGTGCGGGTGTTCACATCCGAGCCGGAGCAGGAACGCAACATGGTGGGCGTGGCCACCGGGGTCGCGTGGACGCAGGCTGGCGGGGAAGTGATGCTTGTGGAGGCTACGCCCATGCGCGGCAACGGCAAGCTGACGCTCACCGGCAAGCTTGGCGACGTGATGAAAGAATCGGCCCAGGCGGCGTTGACCTGGGTGCGTTCCAGGGCGAAAAGATTGGGAGTGCCGGAAGACTTCGCCAACAACACGGACATCCACATACACGTCCCCGCCGGGGCGATCCCCAAAGACGGCCCGTCGGCGGGAATCACCATCGCGGTGGCGATATTGTCGGCCCTCACCGGAGTGGCCGTGCGCAAAGACGTGACCATGACCGGCGAAATAACGCTTCGCGGGCGCGTGCTACCCATAGGCGGGCTGAAGGAGAAAGCGCTGGCCGCCAACCGCGCAGGGATAAACGAGATGATAATCCCGTTTGAGAACGAAAAGGACCTGGAGGAAATCCCCGATATCGTGCGGAAGAAAATGACCTTCCATTCCGCCAAATCCGCCGACCAGGTGATGGAATGGGCGCTTGTGCGGAAGGCTGTGGTTAAAAAGAAAACCGGCGGTAAAACGGCGAAGAAGAAAGCTCCTGGAAAGAAGGCCGCGAAAAAAGCGGGGAAGAAGCCGAAAGGAAGAACCCGCTGATACGGGCGATTGGGTTCGGCGCCGTCTTTCCCTGGGAGCGCGGGC
>JADGAO010000158.1 GCA_015231995.1 Nitrospinota bacterium
TTTAGAGAGATAAAGGCGGAAAACGATTCAATGAACTTCTAACTCATGACACTAGAAAAAATTTATTCTATTTTGATCCTTCGGTCGCGGACTCCCTCAGGATGACAAAATATGGAAATCGTTTTGATTATGAAACCTCTCCTTGCTAAGGAGGGGGAAAGGGAGGGTGGGCAAACATAGTGGACGAGTTTATAATCACCGTGAGTTTGTGGAATAAAAGGCGCTATGCAAATGAACGAACCTCCCAAAATCATCGTGCTTGGTATCGGCAACATACTTCTCTCCGACGAAGGTGTGGGGCCGAAAGTGGCGTGGAGGCTTAAAGCCGAATACAAGTTCCCGCCCAACGTGGAGATATACGACGGCGGCACAACCGGGCTGGGGCTACTGCCATACATAGCAGAGGCGGATTACCTGGTTATCGTGGACGCGATAAACGGGCCGGGGGAGCCAGGCTCCGTCTATCGTTACACCATTGACGATTTCGAGCTGAACATCCCGAAAAAGATGTCCATCCATGACGTCGGTCTGGTCGAATGCCTCGCGTTGGCGGAACTGGACGGGAGCACGCCTGAAAAAACGATAATACTAGGCGTCAAACCAAAGAGCCTAGTTGAAGGTATGGAGCTTACGGATACTGTCGCCGCGAAGCTGGACGAGCTGGTGGCGATGACAGTGAAGGAGATAGGGGAGATGGGGTTTGGGGGGATAGCAATGTCGTTGTAGGGGCGTCTAGGTTGGTCGCTCGCCTTGCGAGAAGGGCGAGTTGCCGAAACTCTATAAAAATTTCCGAGATATTCATTGCACTTGAGTTAATCTTTATCTCGATTTATATTATATCTAGACAGTCTAGACAGTAGGAGTAGGCATCATGAGTTGGCAGTTACAGTCCGCAAAAAACAAGTTAAGCGAGGTTGTGTCCAAGGCTTCCACCGAAGGGCCGCAAGTTATAACGGTGAGAGGGAAGGAAACCGCCGTAATCCTGTCCATCGAGGATTTCCGGAAACTCAAAGAGCCACAAGGCTCGCTGGTGGAGTTTTTCAGAAGATCCCCCCTGGCCGGCTCCGGTATTGTTGTGGAGCGGAGCCGAGATACCGGCAGGAGCGTCAAACTTTGAAAAAATTTCTTCTGGATACATGCGCCATATCCGAAATGACCAAAACAAAACCGGACAGAGCGTACATTAGCTGGGTGGAGGCGCAGGATGAAAATGGATTATATCTAAGCTCAATTACGATAGGCGAGGTATATTCGGGCATCGTCCGGTTGGCCGATGGGAAAAAGCGCGGGACGCTTTTAAAGTGGGTCAGCGAAGAATTGATGGATAGGTTTCACGGGAAGATACTTCCACTGGACACCGTTGTGGCCGCAAGATGGGGAGAGATAATTGGGGCCGCCGGAAAACGCGGCATCAACCTGCCGGTGGTGGACGCGATGATCGCCGCCACTGCGTTAACGCATGGCCTTGAAGTGGTGACGCGCAATGCGACGGATTTTAAAAAATGCGGAGTGGCGGTCACTAATCCGTGGGGAGTGTGAAAAAATTATTACTATAATCTTTTCCCTTTGATATTTTCTTATTTTTAGCTTATGTTATAAGTATGAAGCGGATCGAAGTCACCAACAGGGCTAAGCGGCAAATAGACAAGATCGGCGACAGGAAAATTATCACGGATATTTATGAAGCGATGGAACAGCTTGAAAAATGGCCGGATGTGCGGGGTGTAAAATCTCTTGTAAACCGAAACGATTACAGGCTCCGCGTTGACCGTTATCGGGTGTTTTTTTTCGTGGAAAACGAAACTATCGTAATTACTGAGGTGAAAATCAGAAATGAAAAAACATATTAAATATCAGGTTATAAACGGCCCGGACGGTGATCCCGAATACGTTGTGCTTCCATATGACGATTTCTTAAAGGCGGTTAGCGATAACGCCCGTATACCACTGGCCGTTGCAAAGCGATCCTCCCTGGAAGGTGTTCCTTTGACGCGGGCATGGCGTGAGCATAAAGGAATGACGCAAAAGGAAGTCGCAAAAAAAACCGGAATCACCCAAGCGGCTTTATCGCAGATGGAAAAACCGGGAGCCAGGCCGCATAAAGGGACGCTCGTTAAGCTGGCGCTGGCGTTAGGGGTCGAAGTTGGCCAGCTAATAGATTAGCCGTGGGCGCCGGATACTGCTAAATTGCCTCCATACATATGAGGGTATGTCACCCACCTTCATCCCCGCATTGATGTATAATTCCCCCAATAAGGACGGCGGGGTGAAGAACACCCGCGCCGAGCATTTGGAAGACAGCCTCTTTATTACGATGTTCGCGTTATAAAAAAGGCGGTGACGGCATGTGGTATCTGTTGAAGGGTTTGGCTCTATGACTGTCACTCTTGCGGGCTATGATTTCCCTATCTGTAACGATTCCCCACTCGTCTTCATTGGTGGGCCGTGCGTGATCGAGAGTGAAGACCACGCTCTCTTCTGCGCCGAGAAGATAAAAAAAATTGCGGAAAAACTTGGCGTTCCTTTCATCTATAAATCCTCCTTTGACAAAGCCAACCGGTCGTCCATAACTTCGTATCGTGGGCCGGGGATAGACAAAGGGCTTCGCATTCTGGAAAAAGTCCGCGCCCAGTTAGGCGTTCCGATATTGTCCGATGTCCACTCGCCGGAAGAGGCGACGACGGCAGGGGCGGTGTTGGACGCGCTTCAGATACCAGCGTTTCTTTGCAGGCAGACAGACCTGCTGGTCGCGGCTGGGAAGACTGGCAAAATGGTCAACATCAAAAAAGGCCAGTTCCTCGCCCCGTGGGATATGGTGAACAACGTGGAAAAAGTCCTCTCCACAGGGAACCGGAACGTGACGGTTACGGAACGCGGGACGACCTTCGGCTATAACACGCTGATTACGGATATGGGGTCACTGTACGAGATGGGGCGGACGGGGACTCCAGTTATATTCGACGCAGGCCATTCGGCGCAGTCGCCGGGAGGGCAGGGCAAATCGTCGGGAGGGAAGAGAGAGCTTATCCCTGTGCTGGCCCGTTCCGCTGTGGCGGCGAAGATAGCCGGGGTTTTTCTTGAAACACATCCCGATCCAGACCGCGCCCCGTGCGACGGGCCGAACATGTGGCCGATTGACGGACTGGAGAGCCTGCTGACTATGCTTGTGAAGATAGACATGGCGGTGAAAGGGTTTTGATCGCGAGTAGGGGCGAACCCTCTACTGCGCCGTGTACGTTGTCACTTCGGAGTAAGCCAGCCTTCCATCTGTGCTGATCGCCTCGATAATGCTGATGACAGAGTCGGCGCTGAATAACCACCGGATGTTGGTCGTCCCGCCCTGGTTTTTTATCTCGAAAACCGCCGCTGGGCCGGACGCTTTGCCGTTCGTGTATTCCGCAAGTTTCCCGCCGGCGTGGTCGTATATGCCGAACCCGGCGGACTGGCCGGAGAAGGCCACCTGCGAGACAGTGTTGGCCTTTGGGGCGCCGCCGAAATCGTTTTTAAACTTGTAGCTTCTCAGATCGCCCTTGATATTGATGTCCACCTCTACTTTGAAACGTTTCTCGCTTATGACGGGAGATGGAGACGCCGTGAATATGAAAGCGCGGGCTTTGTAAACCTTGGATCGTTGCCCGTCGGCAGTAAGCGGAGCGACTGCGGGGGAGATGGAAGACTGCTCCGACGACGTGGCGCAACCTGATAGCGTAAATAACGCCAGCAGGGATGTGGCTATTAATTTGCCGAAAGGAAGTTTCATGCGGGCACAGCCTTTCAACGGTTTTCAGAGAGGCAGTATAACATATTAAACTTCGGATGGATGTCCTTGAAAACGATTGGGATTTAGAGGCTAGTCCAATGCGTACCCCAGGCGGACGGCTCCGAAGTGCCGTCCTTTGACAAAAATGGGATACGACACGTCCTTCATGATGATCTGTTGTCCGGCGACAATCCTGCGGTAGGTTTGGATAAGCACCCCTCGGTTGTTGCTCGCCAGTTTCCTGCCGGTGTTATCAGTGAAAAAACGGTGATTCCGGGATTTTGCGTCGTTTTCCTTGACCACATCCTCATCCCAAACAGTTTTGTGGCCGACCACTTTGGGACCCTTCTGTGGATTCGACACTCCGCTGTAATGGGTCGAAAGATATGAGCTTCTATCCTGTATGGCGCAGAACCTGATTCTGTGCGAATGGTCGGAATTGACGATATCGTCCAGATGGGCCTGAAACTCCCTATCCACATAGCCGGTGTATGGGGCCATGTATTGAGGAGGGTTAGAGCCGGAGACCAGCGAGTACTTCGGGTTTTGCGAAGGATCGGCGTCAAATCTGGTGTCGTAAAGGAAAATATCGGCGGCCGAAAGTTTTCCATCTGAAATCAGTTTTTCCAGAAATCCGGAGACGAGGGAGGCAGTATCTTTGACCTTCTCGATATATGGCGTGTCGGGTATCAGCGCGCCGCTGTCGCCGATGTGGCGCATTATTTCCTCTGTGGCTTCGAACATGAGGCTTACGCTACCTCTGACCTCGCTTACGTTCGTTGTCGTTTTGTGCACCTCGGCGGAGATGGACTCGACGATATCCGCCATCCGCCGCAGTTCGTCCATGTTGGTCTGGACGATGGAATAGATAACGTCTATGTCCGAGCCTATGCTACGAATAAGCCGACGCACGTCGTCGAATATGGATTTCAGGCTTCCGGCTTCTTTCCCTGCGACTTCGGTGATGTTGTAAGCGTCCCTTATCTTAAGCGAAAGGTCTTTGCCTATCTTGTCTACGAGGCCTTTTATGTCGTCCTTTGTTTTTCTCGCGGAATCGGAGCTTCTTTCCGCAAGCCGCCGGACTTCCTCGGCAACGACGGCAAAACCTTTACCGCGAGTCCCTACATGGGCCGCCTCGAGCGCGGCGTTTATGGACAGGATATGCGTCTGGAAAGCCACCTCGTCAACGCCGTGGGCGATCTTCAATAACTCCGCCAGCGATTTGTTTATCACCGAGAATTCATTTTCGACGATTTTGACGCTGGCGTTGACATCCAGCACTTTTTCGGCCACCCCTTCCATGATGGCGATGGCCTGGTCTATCTTCCCAAGCGCTTCATTCATCCCGTCTTTGGATCCGGCTACGCTTATGTTTTTCTCGGTAAGCCGTTTGATCTGCCCGGCGATTTCCTCTATCTGGCGATCCTGCGCCTCCATAGCTTCGGCTATGCCGCCGACGGAGCTATCTACCAGAGCTACGCTCGCGCTTAGTTTGCTCAGTTCCAGCGCCACCTTAGAAACCAACTCCTCGGCGGCATTCTCCATTTTTCTAGCGTCTGCCTGGGATGAATCTTCCAGAGTTACGTTAAAGACACGCGCCATGGCTCGCAGGAATATTCCCGCGATACGCGATACAGCCGATTTTTGAATTTCCGGAGAGACGTTTTGTTTAGCGGTTTTCCGCCGCAATTCGTTTCTTGTCTGGATATCCACCATCGGAACGTTGGAAGTTTTCAGCCTGCCGTTCATCAATGCGGCTCCTGGATGCGACAGCGGGTTCGAATTTGCGCCCGGAATGAAGAGCGCTCGGCGAGAGGGCGGTCAACACGCGCTAAAAGATCGGATGGATACAAAAAAAGACAAAAAAACATCGTCTCTATTGCTCTCATCGTTAGTAGGCGCTTTTTAAGCCACCATGAAACTCGGGTTAATTGTTTTTGCCTGTCATGAAATGGAAGCGGATCCGAAAACCCTGTCTTTGTCTTCCACTTTCAGGTTAAGGGCTTCCAGTATTTTCCGTTGCGTGTCCACCCTGCAAGGCTCGCCTCGCTCGATGCGGTTAAGCGTCTGCACGGAAATGCCAGCCTTCCGCGCAAGCTCCGCTTTGGACATCATTAAGTTGTCCCTGAATTCCTTAACCTTGTTCGGAGTTATTATCGTTCGCGCCGTCTCGGCTTTTTTGGCGTTTGAGGTATTGTTCTGAGGCATTATTCCCATCGAAAAAACAGTGTAAGCGTTTCTATCACCAGTGATACTATTATGGTCAGAGATATTCAATTTAATGTCAAGACAATTAAAGATACTTGTAAACCCAATTTATCCAACTTTCATCCGATTTACACTAATTATTGAAAACTAATTGAATAAAACGCACTTAAGTCCGAAGTTGATGCGCCGCTTTAAGCGACAGGTTGAACTGATTGTAATATAACAGATAATGTCATGATTGGTAAATTTGACATCCAATCTTGAAAAAAATGGCGTTTCTTCAAACACGCTGATAAGATTATTGTTTTTCATTTGAAAGGTTCGAGGGGAAATGACTAAAAAGATAGCCGTGTTCGCCGGGGATGGAATCGGGCCGGAAGTGATGGATGAAGCTTTGCGGGTCCTGCTCCGGGTGAACGACAAATATAGCCTTGGGATGGAAATTGAAAAAGGGTTAGTCGGCGGTTGCGCTTATGACCAGCATGGAACGCCTCTTCCCGAAAGCTCCCTGAAACTGGCCAAATCTGCGGACGCGGTTATGCTTGGCGCCGTGGGTGGGCTGAAATGGGATACGCTCGATTACTCCCTACGTCCCGAACGGGCGTTGTTGGGATTGCGTGGGGAGCTTGATCTTTACGCCAACCTCCGTCCGGCAAAAGTTCATCCCGCGCTTGCGGACGCTTCCACGTTAAAGCGCGAAGTTGTGGATGGCGTGGACATTATGGTTGTGCGCGAACTGGTGGGCGGCATGTATTTCGGCAAACCCAAAGGGGTGGAAAAACTCCCCGACGGGACGGAACGGGGGTTCAACACCGAGGTTTACACCACGCCGGAGATCGAACGGATCGCCAAAGTAGCCTTTGAAGTGGCGAGAAAACGCGGCAAGAAACTCTGTTCCGTGGACAAGGCCAACGTGCTTGAAAGCTCCGGGTTGTGGCGCCGTGTCGTAATCGAGGTCGCCAAGGCTTATCCCGACGTCGCTTTGAGCCATATGTATGTGGACAATTGCGCCATGCAGTTGATACGGTGGCCAAACCAGTTTGACGTGATCGTGACCAACAACATGTTCGGCGATATACTGTCCGACGAAGCCTCCATGCTCACAGGTAGCATCGGAATGTTGCCGTCGGCGTCGTTGTCCGGCAAAAAAGGGATGTATGAGCCGATCCACGGTTCCGCTCCCGACATCGCGGGGCAGGGCAAAGCCAACCCCATTGCCACGATACTTTCCGTCGCCATGATGCTCGACTACACTTTCGACGCTTCTTCTGCGGCCAAAGAAATAGAGAACGCGGTGACTAAAGCCCTCGATGGCGGATATCGGACTGCGGACATTTATTCCGACGGCATGAAAAAAGTCAGCACGAAAGAGATGGGGGACGTAATCCTAAAAGCCATCGCATAACGTGATACTGTTTCCCGGTTTCATGGCGCGGTTTGCCATAGCCGCGCTATGCGTAATCACGCTGGCCTCATGCGCCGTCGCGCCCAAAAAACCGGACAAGTTTACGCCGGGCGACTACAGCTTCGTCAAACGGCATATCTCCTGGCTCATAAAACGGGAGGCGGACAAACGCGGGATACGTGGCGTCTCTGTCGCCCTTGTTGATTCAGGGGAGACTGTCTGGGCCGAGGGGTTTGGATTTGCGGACGAAGCCGGGAAGAAACCGGCGACCGAACGGACGCTTTACCGCGTTGGTTCTATCTCCAAGCTCTTCACCATGCTTGGCGTGATGAAGTTGTCGGAAAATGGGCGGGTGAACATTGACGGAGCCATTGCCGATTACATTCCCGGATTTTCCATCAAGACCAGGTTTGCGGACGCTCCTCCAATCACCATCAGGAGCGTGTTGACGCATCATTCAGGCCTCCCATCGGATTATGCGAAAGGTATGTGGACGGATAAGCCTGAGCGCTTCACTTCGCTCATCGGGCTTTTGAAGGAAGAGTATGCCGCAAATCCGCCGGGACTGGTGTTTTCGTATTCCAACGTAGGTTTTACTCTGCTTGGCGCTGTTATCGAAAACGCATCGGGTTCGCGTTATGAAGACTATATGGACACGCATCTGCTTGGTCCGATAGGGATGAAAGATTCGGCGTTCGAAATTAAACCGGCAATGGAGCC
>JADGAO010000159.1 GCA_015231995.1 Nitrospinota bacterium
ATCCATTCCCGCTCCACCACAATCGGGAAATACGCCAAGGAATGTGTCAACGCAATTGGTAGGATTAGGTTGTAATACGACATACCACTACCGGGCGGTGGCTACTAACGCCGTATCAACAGATTACGGCTCCGACCGCACGTTTAAGACCGCTCCATGTTCGGCTCCGAGCGTGGCCACAATCGGGGCTACAGGCGTCTCGCAGACGGGCGCTACCCTTAAAGGCGCAGTGGATCCGAAAAAGGCCGCTACTACTGTGACGTTCCAGTACACGGATCACGCCACGTACACAGTGGACACATATGGCTACACCGCTTCGGCTGGGATAATCAACGGGACGGCGCGGGCCGTATCCGCCGTATTGACGGGGTTGAGTCCCTGCACTATGTATCATTTCAGGGTAACGGCGGAAAACGCCAATAACGTAGGTACGCCAACGGAGGGAGTTGACCGCACGTTCACTACGCTGTGCGCCGATTCTGGCGCGGCGGCGAAACCTGTGGCGTCGGATTTTGGCGGCGACGGCAAGTCCGACATACTCCTGCGCGACTCTGCTACCGGCCAGACGGCGGCGTGGATGATGAACGGAGCGACCGTGACGTCAAACCTCGCCACCAGCATGAACGCCGGGGCTTACACCTCGACGAGCGGCTGGCAGGCGCAGGGTATCGGCGACTTTGACGGCGACAGGAGAAGCGACGTGTTGTGGCGCGATGCGGCTACCGGCCAGTTGGCCGTGTGGACGATGAACGGGGCTACCGCTACCGGCGCTATGGTGAGCGCGAACCCCGGAGCCTACACATCCAGCGCTGGTTGGCAGGTTCAGGGGCTTGGCGACTTCAACGCGGACGGCAAGTCGGACATCCTGTTCCGTCATGCCGTTAGCGGCGAGATGTCCGTATGGTTCATGAATGGGGCTGTCAAAACTGGTGGCGGCAGGATCGGCTCCACGCTTGGCGCCTACACCGCCACGACCGGCTGGCAGGTTCATTCCGTTGGCGACTTCAACGGCGATGGCAAATCCGACATCCTCTGGAGACACGCTGGAACCGGGCAGACGGCGATCTGGTTCATGGATGGCGTCACTAAGGTTGGCGGTGGGAACACAACCACCCAGGCTGGCGCGTACACTTCCACGACCGGCTGGCAGGTTCAGGGTTCTGGCGACTTCAATGGCGACGGCAAGTCGGACATCCTGTTGCGGAACGCCGAAACAGGGCGCATGGCGACATGGATGATGAACGGCAGGACGGTGGTTTCCAGCGGTTACACCAGCGTGGACGCCGGGCCGTACACGGCATCGTCCGGGTTGCAGGTATCTGCTATCGGCGACTATAACGGCGACGGCAAGTCGGACATACTCCTGCGCGACGCCTCAACCGGGCAGACGCTGGTATGGACGATGAGCGGATCGCAGGTGACCGCAAGCTCGGCCACCGATGTAAGCCCCGGGGCGTACACGTCGGAGACCGGCTGGAACGTCATCAGCGAGGAGTCCGTAAGGTAAGCGGCTAGCTACTAAGCTTCTCACAGGGTGGCGGGGAGACGATCCCCGCCACCCTTTTTTTGTAGGGGCGACCGTCATTTGTCATTCTGAGCGTAATGTCATTCTGAGCGAAGCGTAGCGAAGTGAAGAATCTATCAAAAAGAACATTCTATTATACTTTGATCCTTCGGTCGCCGAGGCTCCCTCAGGATGACAAGCATGTGTCATTCTGAGCAACGCGAAGAATCTATCAAAAAAGATATTCTGTTTTACTTTGATCCTTCGGTCGAAGACTCCCTCAGGATGACAAAAACATTGTCGTTCTGAACGAAGCGTTGCTCCTCTACTTCACGACGACTTTGACTTCGTGCGTTTTGGCGGGGGTGGAGCCGGTTTCCCACGAACGGATGTATTCCATGCGAATGATTGTCTCTCCTTTGCCGACAGGCGTGAATGTCCAGATTTCCTTTCCGCCGGCGCCTACAATCTTATGGTCAGATTGAGGGTCTTGGTACGCGGAGCTTTCCAGTTTGATAACCGTCTCATCCAGCGGGGACGAAAGCCTCCATTGGTAACCGGTTGTGGCGTTCGAATCGAGCGATATGGAGAACGGCTCTCCAACTTTGGCGGTTATCAGGTTCGCCGTTTCGTCGTATGCGGCGGACGCTCCCGACACCTCTCCCGAACAGGACGCAAGCAGGATGAACGAGGCGATAACCAGTTTGACGCTTTTTTGTAATGTGAACATCCGGGGGTTTCCTATCTTTAGAATTTTCCAATCCGTTTTCGGAGCGGCAAGCGGAACGCCATAAGGCTGGCTGGTTAAAATGGCTGGCCCCCGAGGAGTCGAACCTCGACGTATAGATCCAGAATCTACTGTCCTACCATTAGACGAGGGGCCAAGCGAAAGAAGATTATAACCAAGCCGTCACAGAGAATCAACAGGCGCCGCGATAATTTCGCCTTCACGGTTGAGGTAAACGATTTTCCGCGCGCCGGACATTTTGGCGATCCTGGCGGCGTTGCCGTAACCTCGCGGGTAAAGCGTGGCCGTCGGGATGATCCACAAATCGGCGTTGACGCTTGCCAGCGCGGCTTTGTTCGGCTCGCTCAACGTGTCCCAGCTCAAAAATCCCTCGTCTTTCACAGGCACATGGATCAGGCCGGGATGTTTGTCCGAATAATCGCCGATGAAACCTTCGTGGCACAGGAATGCGATCTGCGGACTCCACTCCGATTTCACCGCGTCCAACGCCATGTCCAGATGCCAGGCCCTGCTTGTCCGCGTGACCACGACCCGTTCAGGCCTAAAACCGAGTTTTTTCACGCTCCGTTCCCAGTTGGACGAAAAATCCACCCGGTCGCGCTCCGAGCGCGCCTCGTCATAAGCCGCCAAAGCCGCTTTGCGAGCTGATTTTATCTCCTCCGCCGGGTATCCGGGTAGCGAGACGACGGCCTCCTCCCCGCCGTCGAACTTGCTGAAATCCGCATGTCCGTTGATGACGCCCTCTTTTACCGCCCAGTCGTAGAAGGGCGCGCCGGGTTGCGGAGTGCAGATAGAAACCTGGCAATCGTGTAGCAGGCCGCTTCGGATCAGGTCCGACATCAGCTTTATAGTCTTGCGGTCGCTTTCCGCCGTGGAGCCTGTGCCGCCAAGCGTGAATGTTCCATACACTTTTAGTCCCACCTTTTTCGCGGTCTCAAGAAACCATCGCAGTTTCTCTGGCCGATGCTTGCCTTTCAGGTTCATCGCCTCGGCGACGTGATCGTCCGCCGTTTCAATGCCCACGCGGACTTTGTAATATCCCGCCTGTTTCATCAGCGTGATGGCTTCTTCGTCGAATGGCGCGTACGCCAGCATTGCCTCCAGCTTCATATTGTTGAGTCCGGCGGCGATGATGGCCCTGCAAAGCTCTTTCGTGTATTTGATGTTGGCGTTGTGTATCTCGTCGTCGAAGAAAAACCCTTCCAGTTCGGGGTATTTGTTGGCGAGCGCGGCCATTTCCGCCACAACCGATTCCACCGGGCGGGAACGCCACATCGGGCTACGATAATAAGTGTGCCTCGCCACACAGTAGGCGCAGGAGTATGGGCAACCACGGCTGGCGTAAATCTGTATCTGCGTGTATTCGCAGATCGGGTCGGCCTTTTTCGCGTAAGCAAGACGGCTTACGTCGTCGTCTTCGGGAAAAGGGAGTTCACCCACCTCGACCAATTCGCGCGGATCTGTTTCCAGAACGCCCCGCGCCTCCGCCCCGTCGCGGAAAAAATCTCTCAAAGCCTTCAGATATTCACCTTTGACGACCACATCGGCGAATGTCAAAGCCTGCTCTGGAAAGGCCGAAACGTGCTGGCCTGTCATCACGATCTTCGCGCCCGTGGTCTCTTTTACGCGCCTTGCTATCCATTCGTCGTCGTCGAAAGTCCTGCTGGAATCTTCTATAACCAGCCAGTCCGGTTTTTCGGAGATTATCAATTCCGCGTAACGCTCCCGGTCAAGCCGTTTTAAACATGCGTCAACAAGCTTGACCGAATGCGGCGTGTCCCTCTTGAGAAGAGACGAAAGATAACCCAGGTCTTTGGGGTAGTAAGTGAATGCGTCTTCGTGCCCTAATGAGGACGTCGTCCATCTGCTGGGGTAGGGGATGACGCTCCAGCCGGCGTTGTCTATCCCCACTGTGTTGGCGAGAACTATTTTCATAAAACCAGCCATCTTTCAGTAGGGGCGACCCGGTGGGTCGCCCATTCTAAATCTGTTGCCTGCTTACTTTGCCGACCTTTAAAAGGGCGACCCACAGGGTCGCCCCTATGCTCGAAACTAACTTTTCGCCGAAAGTCTTTGAACCCCTTCGGCTGTTTTGCGATGCTCCGGCATTCCTGTTAAAGCCGTCTCGTACATCTTTCGCGCTTCGCCGGTATTTCCGGCGACCTCATAAATCGCGCCCAGATGGAAACAGGCGGTGAAATAAAGCCTTCTTGCATCCTTATCGGAGATTCCGGCGGTTTGAATAACCTGTTTGAACGACTCCGCCGCCCCTTCCGCGTCGCCCATGTTCATCAGGCACAGAGCCTTGTGATAAAAAGCTCTCACGCTCTCTGATCCAGAGGCTATGACGGACTCAAACAGCCGGACCGCTTCGCCGTATCGTTCCATCCTGTATAGATGGATGCCTTCGCTTAAAAGCGCCGTGCCGGAAGCCGGGTCGCTCTCCGATCTTCCTGATGGCTCCAGATAGTGGACTGCGGACGGTTTTTCGAAGAATTTTATCGTATATCCGGCGTCCCACACACGGTGGCAGAACTCCACGTCGTCGCGCTGGTGGTTGAGAAGATTTTCGTTGAAACGGACTTTCTCGAACACATGCCTGCTGATAATCATCAGGCAACCGCTGATGTAAACATCCTGCCCGGTGTGGTCGTATGGGATCATCAGCGTCGGCGAGAGCGGGTCGGTTCTGCTGGCGACGTTCCAGTCGTACCATCTTTTTCCGTTCGGGAGCGTTACCCGGTGGCTGGCGACATCGAAACCAGAATCCAGATAATCGCGCATATCCCGATACCATGTTTGGGAAAGCTCGATGTCGTCGTCGAGCAGAATGGCCGGATCGCCTTTGGCGGCGTCAAGGCCGATGTTTCGCATCTGGCAGATGGCCGCAGTCCTGGCAAGTTCGGGCTTTTCGATGTAAACGCAGTCTGGCGGCGCCGCGCCAGTCAATTCGCCCACCACGATCATTTCGTATGCCGGGATGGACTGCGCTTTGACGCTGTCAAACAGCCTTGCTATGGCCGTCGGCCTTTGACCGCCGCTTATAACGATGAAGGATATCAATCCGGGAACTCCATCAAACCTTAAAACCGAAATTGAAAGGTCTTTAGCTCCTGATTCTTCCGTTGTTATTCTAGATTCTTCACTGCGCTACGCGGAGTTTACCCTGAACTCCGTGAAGGGTTCAGAATGACAACAAATGCGCCGCAATTTGTCATTGCGAGGAGCAAAGCGACGAAGCAATCTCTCCGATCATGCTCATCCGCGTTCAACTTCGGAATCCGGGATAAACTCACATAAAAGATAAGGAGTTCGAGGTGAAGAACACCCCTTTGTCCCCCTTAGTAAGGGGGACCGCCACAACGTGGCGAGGGGGTTTAATTAAACCCCACCGGCGCGAATACGCGCCACCTCCCCTTACTAAGGGGAGGGAAAAGGAAGGAGCCTTCGCTTCGCCCTGCAATGTACAAGAACACCTCGAACAGCGTTTGTCGTTTCTGTTTTACCATTTGGCGACAGCCCCCTCAACTTCGTAATCAGGGTTAAATTCAGTCCTTGTGATTATAGACCATAAATGAAAAGGAGCCCGCCGTCCAATGGCGGGCTCCTTTTTCGCCTTACGAGCTTTTGGCCCGTTCGATCTTAACCAAGGAGCTGGAGCACCGTCTGCGGAACCAGGTTGGCCTGAGCCAAAATGGCCGTGGACGCCTGCACCAGTATCTGGTTTCTTGTGAACTTGGATATCTCCAGGGAGTAGTCGGCGTCGCGTATCTGAGACTCTGCGGCCTGCAGGTTCTCGGAGCTGACGGCCAGGTTGTTGATAGTGTGGACGAGCCTGTTCTGAACAGCGCCCAGTTTGCCGCGGGCTTCCGTCACTTTGGAGAGGGCCGAGTCGAGCCTGTTGAGCGAATCGAGGGCCGAATTGGCGTGCGTCACCGATATGTCGGTGATGTTGAGGCCTGTGGAGTCTATCGCGGTCAGGTCAACTTCCGTGTTCAGGCTTATGCGGTCGTTGGCCGTGGCCTGCATGCCGATATGGATGGCCACCGAACCGGCTCCAGCGCCGTTGTTCAATTGCACCGTGGCCATGTCGGAGGACATCGCGCCGTTGAGGAGTTTCTGTCCGTTAAACTCCGTGACGGTGGATATCCTGTCTATTTCGTTTCTGAGCGCGTTGAACTCCCTGTTGATGGTCTGCCGTTCGGTTGATCCTACGGTGCCGGTGGCGGCCTGAGCGGCCAGTTCTCTCATACGAACGAGAATGGAGGCCTGCTCGGAGAGGGCGCCTTCCGCCGTGTTTATCATGCTCACGCCGTCGTTTGCGTTCCTAGAGGCCTGCTGGAGCGACCGTATGTCCGACCTGAGGGCTTCGGATATGGCCAGTCCCGCCGCATCGTCCGCTCCACGGTTGATCCGAAGGCCGGAGGATAATTTTTCAAGAGAAGATGAAAGTGAACTGTTGTTGTTTGAAAGGTGCCGCTGGGCTGTGACAGAGTAAAGGTTGTTGTAAACTCGTAAGGCCATGACTAAATTCCTCCCTGATTCAAGTGGGCTCCAGCATCCTTGCTGAAGTTACTTTTGCCGCCAGCGGTTCGCCGCCGGAGCTTATTGGCTTCGGTTGTTTTCCGAAGCTAGCTACTTATCGTCTCCACGAAAAAATACCTTTAGGGTTTTTTTCAGGGGCGTGTTTCGGGAGGGGGCGTCAGAGCGTTGACGCGGGCCATCAACTCAGGTTAAGGGAAGGGAGGACGGCGTCCATTTCACGTATGATCCGGCTCATGACTTCATGCCTGGTCTTTAAAGAAGCCCTGTTGACCACAAGCCGCGCTGTGATATCCATTATCTTCTCCACTTCCACAAGGCCGTTCATCCTCAGGGTCTCCCCGGTGGATACCAGGTCAACTATCCGCTCCGACAACCCGACCAGCGGGGCAAGCTCGATGGAGCCGTACAGTTTTACTATCTCTATCTGCACGCCCCTTCCGGCGAAATGCGCTTCCGTGATATTCGGAAACTTGGTCGCCACTCTTATATGCGTCCATTCCTTGGGATTATCTTTTTCGGAAAGCTCCTTGGGTTCGGCAACCATCATCCTGCAGTAGCCGAACTTCAGGTCCAAAGGCTCGAACATGTCTTTCCCCTGTTCCGTCAGCACGTCCGAACCGGAGACTCCCATATCCGCCGCGCCGTTTTCCACATAGGTGGGGATGTCCGTGTCGCGGACGACGATTGCTTTGCCCATGCCGCTTTTGGCCGTGAAGATAAGCCGCCTGCTGTCTGAGAGGGCTTCCGTGAAATCCAGCCCCACAGCCGCAAATAGCTGGACGGCCGGTTTAAGGTTTCTTCCTTTCGGGAGGGCGACTGTTATCTGGGCGGACATCGTAATTTATCTCCTTGTTAAACTGACCCGCAGGACGGATATTTCATTATAAAGCGCCAGAATACGAAAGCCATTGTTGCAGATGTGATTAAGCGCGTCTATAATCACATGTTCCTGGTGTGGAGAGATGACCGAGTTGGCCGAAGGTGCACGCCTGCTAAGCGTGTGTAGGGGTAAAACCTTACCGCGGGTTCGAATCCCGCTCTCTCCGCCAGTTTACCATTCGAACTCATCCGATAAGTCTATCTAATACATTGCATTATGCTTAAATGGCAATCCAGGGAACCGTGGTAACTTATCCCGGATTCCGAAGTTGAAAACGCTTTGGCTCCTGATTGCTTTGTTTTTCA
>JADGAO010000015.1 GCA_015231995.1 Nitrospinota bacterium
AATGAAAAACAAAGCAATCGGGAGCCAAAGCGTTTTCAACTTCGGAATCCGGGATCAAGCATAATATTCGGTTTTACTTTGATTCTTCGGTCGAGGACTCCCTCAGGATGACAACGATTATGTCATTCAGAAAAAAAACCGGCGGCCTTCTTAAAAGACCGCCGGCTTGTAGGCTATACGATTCTAAACTTTATCTTCCCCTGTCCCTGCCGCGTCCGCCACGGTCGCCGCCACGATCACGATCCCTGTCGTGATGACCGCCACTGCCACCCCGGTCGCGTCCTCCGCCACCGCCGCCGCGATCGTTGCCTCCACGGAATCCGCCCCTGCCGCCGCCCGGTTTTTTGGACGGGGCCTTTGCGCCAGCGGGATGAACGACAACCCTGCGCCGGTTGCCTTCACCCTCGGACTTCGTGGTCAACCGGGTGTCCCCGGCCAAAGCCGTATGGACAATACGCCGCTCCGCCGGGTTCATCGGTGGCAGGGCCACTGAACGTTTCGTGCGGATTGCGTCTTTCGCCGCTTCCTTGGCCATGTCTATAACCCTGTGGCGTTTCCGGTCACGGTAATTTTCGGTGTCCAGGACTATACGTATGCGAGTCTCCAGTTTCCTGTTTATCGCAAGGTCGGTAAGATACTGCAAGGCTTCCAGGGTCTCCCCTTTCCTGCCGATCAATAACCCACCGCTGTCCGAATCTATCTGGACATGAAGCCTGTCAGCCAGTTTATAGCCTTTAACCTCGGCCTTGATCCCCATGTCTTCAAGAATGCCGCTGACAAAGTTCACCGAGTCAACGCGGGCTTCTTCTGTAATCGGAGAGCCTTCCACATCTTCCAGATGAACCGGTACGATAGGCTCCTCTTCCTCGAACACTTCCTCTTCCACGACAGGCGCTTTTGCGGTGGGGGCAGGCTTTTTCGCTGTGGGACGCGGAGTCGTAGATAATGGATCGGGATTAAAAATGCGCCGCCCAAACCCTTTTCCTTTTTTGGGAATCACGACCCCCGCAGGCCCTTCGGATATCCAGGGGCGATAACGGGATTCCATCGTGACCACATCGCTTTCCACCGTTACGCTCTCCGGCGACGGTTCACGAGGCTCCCTTGTTTTCCGCGCGCGTTCTGGCTCGTGTGCGGATTGGTGAGTCTCCTCACGGACAGACTCGACCCTGTGGGAAGACTCCTCAGTCGGCGCAGTTTCGAGTTGTTTGAGACGAGCCTTGATCTTGTAGACCCGGCCACCCATGCCCAGAAATTTACGGGTGACTTTCACTTCCTCTACCTCAAGCTGATCCGGGGTCTGCGCCCCAAGTGCCTTCAGGGCCTTCGCAATCGTCTCTTCCTTAGTTTCGCCTTCGAAATCAAGCCATTCCATATGCAGTTTTCACCTTTTCAGTTGGCTTCCTTGCCGGCTTCCCTGTAGATCAACCACTGCTGGATTATCGTCAATGTGTTATTAACCAGCCAATAGATCACAAGACCGGAGGGGAATGTGAGAAACATGAATGTAAAGATGACAGGCATCGCCATCATCATCTTGCGTTGAAGCGGATCGCCTGTTTTGGGCGTCATCATCTGCTGGATAACCATGGTCACACCCATGATTATCGGTGTCACATAATAAGGGTCGTGTTGAGCCAGGTCTTTTATCCAGAGAATCCACCCGGCGCCCTTGAGCTCGATAGACTCCAGCAGGACTTTGTACAACGCGAAAAATATCGGTATCTGTATGATCATGGGAAGGCACCCGCCAAGCGGGTTGACCTTGTGTTCTTTGTACAGCCTGAACATTTCCTGGTTCAGTTTTTCCTTATCGTTCTTATACGCCTCCTGGATGCGTTTCATATGGGGCTGTATTTTCTGGAGCTTCTGCATGGAACGGAACGATTTCTGCGAAAGCGGGAAAAAGATCACCTTCATCAATATCGTAAGCATGATGATCGCCCAACCCCAGTTCCCGACATAATCGTGGAACAGGCTAAGTAGCTGGTACAACGGCTTGGCGATGATATCGAACCAACCGTAATCAATCAGCGAATATGCGCCGTTGGTGAATTTGCTTAAAAGGGCGTGCTCCTTGGGGCCGACGAAAAAGTTGATCGTCTCCGCTTTGTCGTCCTGACGGGCTTTGAAAGCCCACTCCAGAGCGTAATTTGCGTCGTTGATAAACTGCGTGGACAAGGTGTGTTCACCCGCTCCGGCTGGCATGGCGATGGCCGTGTAGTACCGGTTTACGTGCGCGGCCCAGGGGATTTCGCCTTTGTAAGTTTTGCGAGGTTCTTTTTCCGAAAGGGTTTCGGCAATTCTGGCTTTATTGAGCAAAAGGACCGGGCCGACGTAAGAATAGGCGCCCATCGAGGTGTCTTCATCGTCACCCAAGCCGGTCCAGACAATCGAATAATCGAACGCGCCCCATTTCGGGTCGCTCTGCACTAGAACCGAAAGATCGAAATTATAAGCGTTCGGGTAAAAAGTGTATTTTTTCCAGATGCGTACGCCAGACTCGTCGGTAAACTCGTAAGTTACGGAATATGGGGCGGAACCATCCTTAAGAACGACCTCCCCACCCTTTGCGTCGGTGGAGAAAAGCGCATGGTTCACCTTGTCGGAAAAAGTGTCTTTGGGGAACTTCAACCCCAGTAACGGATAAACCTTGGCGCCTAATAAGGCTTTACCGTCCTTGGCAAGTTTGGCCTGTGTCGCCTCGAAGTCAAACCGGAGGTTTATATGATGTTTGTTCTGGCTGGTGTATTTATCCAACTTGTATTGGAGAGGAACGGCCCCACGGCTGGTTAAAACAATCTCCGCCACACCGGTTTTGATAATCAGCCTGTTATCAGCAGGTTGATGAGAACCTTGCGGAAGCGCAACGGCTTCTACCCTCTCAACTGGAAGGGGGGCGTCCAATGGTTTTCCAGAGGACGCCTGCTCCGTCTTTTCCGCCTGAACGGGGGTTTCGGGGTTTGAGGCGGTTGAGGTGGCTTGAGAAGGTTCCACCTTGTCCTTAACGGTGGATTCAGCTGTTCTTCTATCGTCAACAACTACAGGCGCCTGCTCCGACTGTTTCCTTATGAATTCGCCAAAACGCCATTCATAGTAAAAGTTATAGGTCAAAAGCAGGGCAAGCGAAGCCGCAAGGCCAATAATAAAGTTTCTATCAATCATGGAACAGCGTCAAATCCTCCCTTGCTCAGGGGGTTGCATCGTAAAACCCTTTTCACCGCAAACCACACCCCTTTGAACGCGCCATGCTTTTCTATAGCCTCGGCGGCGTAACGGGAGCAGGTTGGGTGATAAATGCAGGAAGGGGGCAAAAAAGGCGAAAACAAAAGCTTGTAGCTTTTGATCGCCAGCACGAGCGCCCTTCTCACAATCACAAAGACGACGCGGAGGAAATGAGGGGAATCCCTCGCCGGGCTGTCGCAAGGAAGGAAATATGTCGCGGCGGTCTATTTGAAGCAATCCGGTTTTTCATACCCGGTTTTGCCTGGCGTTGCGCGTCTGTTTTGAGCGTTGCCCGGCGAATTTCATGAATTCGCTTTCCACATCCGAGTATTTAACCGGTGGATTTTTCGGGTTGACGCGTATTATTAAATCCACCCCCTCTACAAGGTGAGTCCGATTTAATCTGAATACTTCGCGCAACAGCCTTTTTATCCTGTTCCTTCTAGCCGCTTTTCCTGTCTTCCTTGTTACTGTCAGCCCCAGGCGCGATATCTCTCCACCGTTTGGGAGATATGTGAACTCCAGCATTTCTCCGCGAAACCTCTTGCCTTTCAAGAGCGTATCGCTAAACTCGCGCCTTTTTAGAAGCCTCGATTCCCTGCCAAACCGGAAACTACCGGTTAAACTGCGAGCCGCTTGCGGCCCTTCGCCCTTCTGCTCTTCAACACCAGCCGTCCGCCTTTGGTCCTCATGCGCACCATGAAACCGTGGGTTCTCTTCCTTCTCGTGTTGTGCGGCTGATAAGTCCTCTTCACGTTCTTTCTCCCTCACTATCCGGAATTTTTCCGAAATATTTTAAACTGAAACATTAACATGATAGTTCGATTACGTCAATTTATAATCAGCAACCCCATAATCGGCATTCACACACCCGTCACTTCCCTCTGTTTCTCGAATATCTTCGACAACCCCGCCCGCGACACATTCATCATCGCCGTCATATCCTCGAACCCGAATGGGTGAGTCTCCGCTGTCCCCTGAACCTCCACCAATAATCCGCCGCCGGTCATAACGATGTTCATGTCCACTTCCGCAGAGCTGTCTTCTTCATACGCAAGGTCGAGCGTCACAGAACCTTGAACAATCCCGACCGATATCGCGGCCACCTGATCTTTTATCGGCGATCGCGCTATGCGCTCCTTGGCCATCAACCACGCCACCGCATCGGACAGCGCGATATACGCGCCGGTTATAGAGGCGCATCGTGTGCCGCCATCGGCCTGTATCACATCGCAGTCCACGGTGATTGTCCGTTCGCCAAGCAGGGCTGGTTCAATGATGCAACGCAGAGACCTGCCGATGAGACGCTGTATCTCCATCACACGGCCATTGAGCCCTTTGCGCTCTCTGGGTGTTCTCGTATGCGTGGCGCGGGGAAGCATCGAGTATTCTGCGGTGACCCAGCCTTTGCCTTTATCTTTCATGAACGGCGGGGCCTTTTCTTCCACAGTGGCCGAACAGAGCACATGAGTGTCGCCCATCTTGATCAGGGCGGAGCCTTCCGCGTGTTTGAACACTCCACGCTCTATGGTCATCGGCCTCAGTTCATCAGCTCCGCGTCCGTCTTTTCTCAAATCAGGCCTCCATCAAATAATGTCAACAAGCGTCACGCCGCTTATCTCAAGGTTCTCGCCAAGCAGTCTGCGCCCTACTTCCAGGCTTCGCTCCGGGGAGTCTGTCACGGCGAGCGATATTTTGCCCCGCGTCGAGCCGTTGGCTCGGAGGCCAAGACCGGTTAGTCTCTCCCCAACTATCCGCGCCGTTTCTTCCGCCGAATCTATCAGCCGAACTCCATCGCCGAGGACGGACTGGATCACGCCTTTAAGCGGCGGATAGTGTGTGCATCCAAGCACGAGCGCGTCTATTTTACCTTTAAATTCTTGCAGGTACTCCTTCGTCACCGCATGGGCCACTTCGTTGTCCGTCCAGCCCTCCTCCGCCAGAGCGACAAACAACGGACAGGCTTTCGAGATAACTTTTGTCCCGGGATGCAATCGGTTAATCTCAGACGGATATTTGTTCGACCGGATAGTCGCTTCGGTGCCGATAACGCCAATCGCCACAGACGCCTTTTTCAACGCGGCGATGACCCCGCCCTCCACCACTCCTATCACGGGGTAATCGGTCAACCGAACGACATCGTCCAGCGCATGGGCGGAGGCGGTGTTGCACGCCACCACGATCATCTTTACTCCCTGACTGAGCAGGAAGCGGGCGTTGTTCACAGAATATTTAATGATCGTCTCTTTGGATTTGGTTCCGTAAGGGACGCGGGCCGTGTCGCCAAGATACACGATGGATTCGGCGGGCAACAACTCGTGAATAGCGCGAAGGACGGTAAGACCGCCTATGCCTGAATCGAAAATCCCTATCGGGCGCGTATCGCTCATTTATTTTTATTTTATGGAAAGATGTGTCGAATGGCGATCCCATGCCCCTCTGACAAGGGGGGTGGCGCGTCTTCGCGCCGGGGGGTTTAGCCCAAGAAACCCCCGCTCACGAGCCTGCCCTGAGCCTGTCGAAGGGTTCGCCGCCCCCTTATCAGGGGGCCCAAGAACTATCTCCTGTCCCATCATGTCAAGGAAGAGGACGGAAGATTGTTAGCCTTGCCCACTCCCAGGCTCTCCAAAACTTTCAAACTCTCGTCAAGCCCATCCTCTTGATGCGGTTCCATTACAAGTATGGGTTTGGCGCCCACCTCGTCAAGCTTCGAGAAAAGCTGGGCAAAATCGAATGTCCCGCTCGCCATCCCGTTATGGTCGTCGCGTTCGCCATAGTTGTTATGCAGATGCAGTTCCACGATCTTCCCGCCAAGCGAATCCATCCAGTCATTCAATGGCGTTTTGGAAAACATGTTGAAATGCCCGGAGTCGAAACATATCCCGAATCTTTGCGATCCAACTTCATCCACCACTCGGCGCAAAAGCTCCGGCCCTCTCTCGAATATGTTCTCCAGCGCGATAAGACAGCCGGATTCACCCGTCAATTCCAACAATCTCGCCCACATCTCCACTGCTCGCGTCACAAAACCGTTGGCGTCTTTCCAATACCGGTTTTCATCGTAACCGGGATGAACCACTATAGTTTCTGCGTTCAACCTTCCGGCAAGAACGGATGTTTGGGCAAACCTCATCAGCGTCGCCTGCCGTACAAGCGGATCGGAACCGCCCGGGGACATGTCCATGAAAGGCGCGTGAAGAGTAATCCGGGAGCCGGTAGATTTTTTCCATGACAGGATTTTTTCCAGCAGAGCGTCGGGAAAATTCTCGGCGCTTTCCCAGGAGAGCTGTATCTCCAGGTTCAGGTTTTTCTCGGCGAGAAGCTGGAGCTTACCCTCTACCTTTGGAAACGTCAGAGAGAGGCCTGGGCGGCGCCTCATATGTCTAGTTGCCGCACCTCTAGCGCGTGAGTCTGGATAAACTCCCTTCGCGGCTCCACCTGTTCGCCCATCAGGATGGTGAATATGTTATCCGCCTCGACAGCGTCGTCTATCCGCACCTGTTGGAGAGTGCGAGAGACGGGGTTCATCGTCGTCTCCCACAACTGCTCGGCGTTCATTTCACCAAGACCTTTATAGCGCTGTATGGAGATACCCTCCCTACTTGTCTCGATGACGTGCGTAACAAGCGCTTCCTTGCTTGTCAGGGTTATCGTTTCACCTTTTTCGCTCGCAAGGACGAACGGGGGTTTGTCGTAATTTTCAATCGTGCGCGTGATGGCGTGCAGGCGCTGGTATTCCGCGGACATTATGAGGTCCCAGTTGACCGTCCTCTTTGTGCCGCTTCGTTTGTCGTTCCAGACCAGCGCATGGCCGCCATGCTCCTCGTCCTCTATTATTTTTATCTCAAGGTCATCGCCACTCAAACCATGTCCGAGGGTTTCGAGATTCTCCCTTACAAGGAAAAATTCCTTCGTTGTGATGTTCTTGGAAAGCAATAGTTCCACCAAAGCTTTGGGGAAACCTCTGCGGACGAGTTTTTCTTCCAACTGGCGATAGTCAATCAGCTTGTATATGAAATTAGCCAGGGTGGAACCCTCGACCTTCTCCCCGCCGTTTATGGTGAGGTTCTTGCCGGAAAGGCCGATCTCCAGAAGATGCTCGTTGAGAACTTTGTCGTCCCGGATGAAACGCTCGTGTTTGCCCTTTTGCACTTTGTAAAGCGGCGGCTGGGCGATGTAAAGAAAACCGCGCCGGATAACCTCTTCGAGGTGGCGGTAGAAAAGAGTCAATAACAGCGTGCGAATGTGAGAGCCGTCCACATCGGCGTCGGTCATCAGGATTATCTTGTGATATCTCAGTTTATTGATATCAAAATCGTCCTTGCCAATGCCGGCGCCAAGGGCTGTTAGAAGTGAACCTATTTCGATGTTGCCCAGCATTTTATCAAGCCTGGCTTTTTCCACGTTGAGTATTTTGCCTTTGAGCGGAAGTATCGCCTGATGTTTTCTATCCCGGCCCTGTTTGGCGGAACCACCGGCGGAATCTCCCTCGACAAGGAACAGCTCGCACAAAGCCGGGTCTTTTTCCTGACAGTCCGCAAGTTTGCCTGGAAGCATGGAAGAATCCAGCGCGCCTTTTCGCCTTGTAAGCTCGCGCGCCTTTCTGGCGGCTTCCCTGGCTTGTGACGCTAGCAGGGCTTTGGATATGACAAGACGGGCTTCTTTGGGGTGTTCCTCGAAATACTCCGACAACCCGTCATTGACCGCTTGGGTAACAAGCCCTAAAACTTCGGAGTTGCCAAGTTTTGTTTTTGTCTGTCCTTCAAACTGAGGCTCCGGTATTTTGACGGTGAGAACGGCCGTAAGGCCTTCCCGCGTATCGTCACCGGCAATGACCGTGTCGCCTTTGATAAAACCGTTTTTGGCCGCATAAGCATTAATCGTGCGTGTGAGCGCGGAACGGAAACCGGAAAGATGTGTGCCGCCTTCACGGGTGTGTATGTTGTTAACGAAAGAGAATACGTCCTCTTTATAACCCTCGTTGTACAACATGGCCAGCTCAAGCAGAATATTATCTCGCTCCGCCGTGATGTAAATCGGCGGGGTAAAAAGCTGGTTTTTATTCCTGTTTATGTATTCGATAAAAGAGACGATGCCGCCTTCGTAATGGAAATCTTTTTCCTTATCCGTGCGTTCGTCTTTTATTAATATCCGTATTCCTTTGTTGAGATACGAAAGCTCTCTTAAACGTTCCGACAACAGATCAAAATTAAATTCCGTAATCTGGAAAATGCTTTTGTCCGGTGTAAAAGTTATCTTTGTGCCGGTGCCTTTAGCCTCTCCCATTTCTTTGAGTGGGCTTTTGGGATTTCCGTATGTGTAGGATTGGGCGTAAACTTTCCCATTCCTCCTGATCTCCACTTCAAAAGCAACGGATAGCGCATTAACAACCGATACGCCTACTCCGTGCAAACCACCGGAAACTTTATAAGTGTTTTTATCGAATTTGCCGCCGGCGTGAAGAGTTGTCAAAACGACTTCCGCCGCAGACTTCCCAGCTTCCTGATGCATATCTACGGGTATTCCGCGTCCGTCATCCGTGATGGTGACGGAGTTGTCTATATGGATTACCACTTCGATATTTTTGCAGTAACCAGCCATAGCTTCGTCAACGGAGTTGTCCACCACTTCGAATACTAGATGATGAAGACCTTTCTCGCCAACATCGCCGATATACATGGCGGGACGTTTACGAACGGCTTCCAATCCTTCAAGTATCTTGATTGAATCTGCGTCGTAAGAATCTATCTCTTCTTCTTTCTTATCCATATATATTTAAATTGGAGTAGTTATTGGGGTGGATAACGCTGTGTAAGAGTTCACCAAACCATTATAGCTTAATGCGTTAAGATTATCCACAACATGTCTTTGCTTGTCTGGATAACTCATTTTGTAAACATAAGCCCGGAAGTTATACAGAGGTTTTGATGTTTTACCAAGGTTTTTTCCACAGGTTGTCCTTAAATATCCAAAACTTTTTTAATTTGATTTATCTCATTGTATAATTGAGTGTTAACTTCTAACTCATCTTTTATCTTACTTACGGCGTGCATTACGGTCGTATGATCCCTGCCTCCGAAAGCCTGCCCTATTTCAGGTAAGGATGTATTTGTGAACTCCCTACACAAAAACATAGCGACATGTCGCGGCATTGTTACACTCTTAAGCCTGCTTTTAGAGCGTAAATCACTGTTTTTTAATGAATAAAAATCACAAACTGCTTTTTGAACCTGCTTTATGTCCATAGACTTGGCCGTATCGTCGTAAATACCTTTCAATGTTTCCTTGGCCAGCTCCATGCCGATGATTTTATCCGACGTTTTTCTGGTCAGCGAGGCGTAGGCCATAACCCTGGCGACACAACCTTCCAGCTCCCTGATGTTGGATTTTACCTTCCTCGCTAAAAATGTAGCGACTTCGTCATCCACATCAAACCCGTTCTGGCTTATCAATTTTTTTACGATAGCGATCTTTATTTCCAACTCTGGGGGTTGTATGTCCGATATCAAACCCCAGCTAAAACGCGACCGGAGACGCTCTTCCATGTTAGTTATATCCTTCGGGAACTTATCCGAGGACATAACTATCTGTTTTTTCATTTCGAAAAGCGTGTTAAAGGTGTGAAAAAACTCCTCCTGCGTCCGCTCTTTCCCGGCGATAAACTGGATATCGTCAATAAGCAGTAAATCCAGATTCCTGTATTTCTTGCGGAAATAGCTCATGGAACCGCGCTGGATGGAGTTTATAAGATCGTTAACGAACTTCTCGGAGCTTAAATACAAGACGCTCAGGTTTGGATTTTTCTCAAGTACGGCGTTGCCAATGGCCTGCATAAGATGTGTTTTTCCCAACCCGACTCCGCCATAAATAAACAATGGGTTATAAGCGTCGGCAAGTTTTCCGGCGACGGCTTTTGCGGAAGCGTGGCAAAACTCGTTACTTTTGCCGACCACGAAGCTGTCGAAATTATATTTTTCGTTAAGGTTGGTTTTCTCTTTTATCTGTTTGATAGCTATAGCGGGAGAGCTATCCGGGTGGACTTTTTCCTTGGGTTTTTCGCTGTTTCCGTTTTCGGATACGATTATCGAAAGGGCGGTCTTAGCCCCGCTAAGTTCCTGATAGATATTTACAATAGACTCTTTGTAGTGCTCGTTAATCCACTCTACAAAAAAAGAAGAAGGGACGGATAGTTCCAGTTGATTATTCTTATATGATATAAAGTCAATTGGTTCGATCCACGACTCAAAATTATGCGGCTGTATTTTTTCTTTTAATATTGATTTGCACTTATTCCAATATGAACCGGACATTTGACCTAACCACCACCATTAAGAAAGAGCGATTGTAGTGCGTTATAAGCCGATAATCAAGCGACATCGTTGTCTATTGCCATCGAAAACGTATCAATAAGATATACCGTAGATTATAATTATCGGATGACTGTAAAAGCGCTCTCTATCGCAGGATTCGACCCAAGTGGGGGCGCCGGTGTTCTGGCGGATATCAAAACCTTCGCCTCTATGGGGGTTTACGGGGTGTCGGTTGTGACAGCCCTTACCGCGCAAAACACAACTTCCGTTCGGGACGTTTTTTCCATCCCTTCAGATTTTGTAACGGAACAGTTGAACACAATTTTCGATGATATAAAAATCAACTCGGCCAAAACTGGGATGCTTTACGAGGCGGAGGTGGTGTTGGCGGTCGCCAAGGCGTTATCCGCAAGGCCGGAGATAAAAACTGTCGTTGATCCTGTAATGTCCGCGTCATCCGGCGAAACATTGCTCAAACAGGGCGCGGCGAAATTGTTGGTGATGGAGCTGTTCCCCATCGCGCACCTTGTCACGCCAAACGCCGTGGAAGCCTCCATATTGACCGGGGTGACGATTGCAGACCTTGCGTCCATGAAAGAAGCGGCGAAAAAAATCGCAGGGCTGGGGCCGCAAAACGTCCTTGTCAAAGGCGGACATATGGAGGGGGATGATGTCACTGACGTGCTTTATGCCGATGGCGAGTTTTTCAAATTCAGGAAAAAACGGATCAACACACCACACACCCACGGGACGGGATGCGCGCTTTCCGCCGCGATAACGGCGGCTCTGGCGCTTGGGGCGGATATTGTCACGGCGGTTGAGACTGCGGAAAAATTCATGGAGAAAGCCCTGCAAGGCGCTTTCCCTGTGGGATCGGGACCGGGTTCGGTTGATCACATGGCGTGGATGAGGGGCGGTGGATGATTGAGCAAGAGTCGGCCGCAATGTTACCAAGGGAGGCCGAGGGATGCGATTGACCGAATGGAATCCCACTTTTGTCATCCTGAGGGAGCCTCGGAGACCGAAGTATCAAGGTATAATATAGTATTCTATTTGGTAGATTCTTCGCTTCGTTCAGAATGACAAACTCTGATAGATTCTTCACGGAGTTTACCCTGAGTCTGTCGAAGGGTTCAGAATGACAACGTGGCGTTCAGAATTGACAGCTAACCCTCGTAAATCCCGCTCAACCTTTCCATTATAACATTCCGGTCGTATTTCGACATCGCCGTTACGCGGGCTTTTCCTCCAATCCGCGCCCTTAATTTCTCGTCATCCAGCAGGGCCAGCGTTTTTTCCGCGAGGGATTCTGGGCTGTCCGGTTTTGCAAGCAGTCCATATTCACCATAACCGAGCATTTCAGGCGTACCGCCGGCGTCTGTGCCGACTATGGCTTTTCCCATCGCCATCGCTTCGAGGCATCCAAGCGAAAAAGTTTCGCTTCTCGACGGCAGAACGTAAACAGTAAACCCGGCTAAATAGGAAGCGGTATCGTTTGTTTCCCCTGCGAAGATGACGGAGTCGGCGACCCCCATCCTCACGGTCTCCGCCTTTAACGCGCCGAGGTACTGCCCTTCAAGCTCCGGCGTCTCGCCTCCCACAAGCGCCAAAACAGCGTTTGGATGCTTCCCTAAAATCCTGGGCATGGCCCGGATCATCTCCATCTGGCCTTTTAGGGGGTCGAGCCTGCTGATAACGCCTATGACGGGCTGATCGTCCCGCAAATCGAACTTTTCGCGGAGCCATCCGGTTTGCGCTCCGGCTGGATTGAACCTGCCAAGATCAAGCCCATACGGAAGTACCTCCACCTTGCCTGGAGCGATCGGCAGATTTTCTTCCGCATTTTGCTTAAGCTCTTCGGAGGCGACAAGGATTTTCCAGACTTTGCCATACTCCATGCGATGGTATAAATCTTTTTTCGGCGCGGGAACCTGCATATAGTTGGAAAAAAGCAGGCGGACATTTTCAATTCCCCACATACCCGGCGCTATAAGCCCCAGATCGGCGGAATGGTGGGCGTGGACAAGCGTGACGCCTGCTTGTTTGATCAGCGACCGGATAGAGATCATCGCGCCCACGTCTATATATTTCATCGCCGCAAGCTCGACTTTTTCAAACCCGGTTTCGGCGCGTAAAGCCTGGGCGGTGGGCGTTCCTTTTTTGGAGATGAAAATAATTTTATGGCCTCTTTTCGCCATTTCACGGGCCTGCTCGATTGCGTAGCGCTCCATCCCGCCAAACCCGGTGGAGAAGAGGACAGCCAGGGCGGTCGTCATCGGCGACCTATCAGCTCCCTCGCCCTCGCCCTCGCCCAGTGATCAACCGCCAGCACGTCGGCGATGGTGTTGACGGGGAAATTGGGGCTTTCGTTCAAGGTCTTTTCGACCATCCGGGGAATGTCCAGAAACCCGATTTTGCGGTTCAGGAACGCTTCCACGGCCACCTCGTTTGCGGCGCTCAAGACCGCCGGGGCAGATGGTCCAGCCTGCGTCGCCTGATACGCTAGCGCAAGGCACGGGAACCGCGTCAGATCGGGCGGTTCGAAAGTCAACGTCATCAGCCGCGAAAAATCCAGCCGGGGAATGTCCATCGCCAGCCTGTCTGGATAGTTGAGCGCGAACGATATGGGCGAGCGCATATCCGGCGGCCCCATCTGGGCGATGACGGATGAATCGTGAAACTCCACCATCGAATGAACGATGCTTTGCGGATGGACGACGACCTCTATCATTGACGGCGGCATGTTGAACAGCCACCTCGCCTCGATAACCTCCAGCCCTTTGTTCATCATCGTGGCGGAGTCTATGGATATTTTCGGCCCCATGCTCCAGTTGGGATGTTTCAGCGCCCTCTCCACCGTCACCTTCGACATCTGGACGGACGACATCCCAAGGAACGGCCCGCCGGACGCGGTGAGTATCAGCCTGCGGACACTTTTTTTCTTCTCCCCGCGCAGGGCCTGAAAGACGGCGGAATGCTCGCTGTCCACGGGGATGATGACCGCCTTGCTTCTCCGGGCCTCTTGCATCACGATCCCGCCCGCGATAACCAGAGTCTCCTTGTTGGCCAACGCCACCTGTTTGCCTGCGCATACCGCCGCATGTGTCGGCGGCAGTCCGGCCGCTCCAACCATCGCCGCAACGACTATGTCCGCGTCCGGGTGGGTGGCGCATTCTATCGCCCCTTGCGCGCCCGTTACGATGCGGACGCGCCGTTTGACCATTGACCTAAGCTCCTGTGCCTTCTGCGCATCGGCTACGGAGACCAACTTCGGATGGAACTTTTCGATTTGCGCGGCCAGCTTTTCCACGTTTGTCCGCGCCGCAAGAGCCACCACGCGGAACCGGTCCGGCTCCGATTCGATTATATTTAGCGCATTTTCCCCGATAGAGCCGGTGGAGCCTAGTATTGCGATGTTTTTCATCTACGCTCCCACGACAAAACGGAGGTAAACATAAAAGACCGGAGCGGTGAACAACCAGCTGTCAATCCGATCGAGCGCGCCGCCGTGCCCGGGAATAATAGAGCCGGAATCCTTGACCCCCATCCTTCTTTTCAAAGACGACTCCGCAAGGTCCCCCATCGGCCCGGCAAACCCAGCGATAAGCCCCACGGCAACCGCGTGGCCCAGGGCGAATCCCGGCATGAAAAAATGGGCGAATGCGACGGAGGTCAATACGGCTCCAATCAATCCGCCCGCGAAACCCTCGACTGTTTTCTTTGGGCTGATGGTTGGGGCCAGCGGGGTTTTGCCGAAGGTTTTGCCGGTATAGTAAGCCAACGAGTCGCAAAAAGTGTTGGCGAAAGCCAGCAGGAGCACAAGCATGACCCCGTCGGCCATGTGCCTGACCAGGACAAGCTGGGAAAGCGTCAACCCGATATAAAACGCGCCAAACAAAGTGTTGGAGGCTGTCTTGTAAGAGGCGCCGTCGTGGAAAAGCGTCGCCCATCCCATGACGCCGATGAACACCAGCGGCGTGAAGGATAACGCCCCTATTGCCCCGCCAAGCGACACGCCGGAAAAAACGGCAAACCCGGCGACGATTCCAACGACCGGCAAGGCCGGCTCCCCGGCGGATTTGAGCATGTGGAAATATTCGAAAAGCCCCGCAGTCACGAAAACGGCGATAAAAACGAAAAACGCGAAAGGCGTGCTCCAGACGATAACCCCCGCAGACAGAGCCGCCAGCGTGATTCCGCTTAACAGCCGCGCCACTAACGCCCGCTCTTTCTTGCCGTCTGTTCCCCGGTCATGCCAAAACGCCGCTCCCGTTTCTGGAACGATATCACCGCCTCGGTTATGTCGTCCCCGGTGAAATCCGGCCAGAGCTTTTCGGTGAAATAAAGCTCGGTGTACGCGGATTGCCACATCAGAAAATTTGAAAGCCTTATGTCCCCGCCGGAACGGATAAGCAGATCGGGATCGGGAATGCCGCGAGTGTCCAGCCGGGCGCTGATAAACTCTTCGTCAATGTCGCCGGGCGATATCAGGCCGTCTCTGGCGTCCATCGCCATTTTTTTCACGGCCCGCGTTATCTCGTCCCTGGAACCGTAGGATAGAGCCAGCGTGAGCGTCATGTCGGCCATGCCGGAGGTTTTTTCCATGCCGCTCAAGACGGCCCCCCTCGCCTGCGGCGGGAGCGCGTCCAGATCGCCAATTACGTTGAGCCTGATTCCATTGGCGATCATGCGTGTCAGCTCCTTGTCCAGATACCGTTTAAGAAGGCTCATAAGAGCGTTCACCTCGCTCGCCGGCCGTTTCCAGTTTTCGGAGCTGAATGAGTAAAGCGTGAGGGCTTTAACGCCTATCTTCCGGCAATGCATCACAATGCGGTCAACGGCCTTGGCCCCGGCCCTGTGTCCGGCCACCCGTGGCAGAAGCCGGCTTTTTGCCCAACGCCCGTTGCCATCCATGATAATGGCGATGTGAACGGGGAGGCGTTCCGTGTCTATCGAGGGGATCGGGGCGTTCTTGGCCATATCGGGTAAACCGGCGGACGGTTACCGATCCATTATCTCTTTTTCCTTGGCGGCGGTTTTTTTGTCAACCTGGGCTATGTGGTCGTCCACAATTTTCTGTATCTTGTCGGTGGCTTTGCGGGCGTCGTCTTCGGTGGCCTGTTTGTCTTTCTCGTGTTTCTTTACTTTATCGAGCCCCTCACGGCGCACGTTGCGCAAGGCGATCTTCGCTTCCTCGGCCATCTTGCGAACGACCTTGGTCAGCTCCTTGCGACGCTCTTCGGTTGGCTTGGGCATGTTTAAGCGGACGATCTTTCCATCGTTCGTCGGGTTTAAGCCAAGGCCGGAGAGGTTGATGGCCTTTTCGATGACCGGGATCATTTTGGTTTCCCAAGGCTGGATGGTGATGGTGAGCGCATCCGGGGTGTTGAGCGTGGCCACCTGGCTCAACGGAGTTTCTGTCCCGTAATAATCAACTATTACGCTGTCCAGAAGGCCGACGGACGCCCTCCCGGTCCGTATCCCGGCCAGTTCCTTGCCGAAATGTTCGATTGCGGCGTCCATCTTGCGTTTGACTTCTTCAAATACGCTGTCGAGCATATCAAACCCCCCGCACTATCGTTCCGATATTTTCGCCAGACAGCACACGCTTTATGTTGCCCGGCACCGTTATGTTAAAAACAACTATTGGCACCTGATTGTCCATACAAAGCGAAATGGCGGTGGCGTCCATCACCTTCAGGTTGTCCTTGAGCACGTCGATGAACTTTAGCTCTTTGTACCTTCGAGCGTCGGTGAACTTGACCGGATCGGCGTCGTAAACGCCATCCACCTTGGTCGCTTTCAAAATCACGTTGGCCTGTATCTCCATCGCCCGGAGCGAGGCCGCAGTGTCCGTAGTGAAATAAGGGTTGCCCGTGCCGCCCGCGAAAATGACCACACGCCCTTTTTCAAGGTGGCGTATGGCGCGCCTTCGCACATACGGCTCGGCCAGCTGGGATATGGAAATCGCCGTGAGAAGCCTGGTCTGCACGTCCTTCTTCTCCAGCGCGTCCTGCAACGCAAGGCCGTTGATGATGGTGGCCAGCATCCCCATGTTATCGGCGGAAACACGATCCATCCCGGCTTCGCTGGCTATGGCGCCCCGGAAGATGTTCCCTCCGCCCACCACAACAGCGATCTGCGCGCCGATGGAGGCGGCGTCCTTAATCTCCTGAGCCAAATGCTGTAACGCGGAAATCTCGATGCCGAGTTTACCTGGAACCGTGAAAGCCTCCCCCGTCACCTTGATAAGGGCGCGTTTGAAAGTCAGGCCCCGTCCCGGAATCGAGTCCGCATCGCCAGTCATAGGATCATTCGCCCAGTTGCAGGCGGACGAACCGCCTTATGGTCAACTCCCCTCCAAGCTCCTTGGAGGTTTCCTTAAGCAGGACGCCCACAGATTTGTCGGGGTCTTTTATGAACGCCTGCTCGTTGAGGCAGGATTCGGAATAGAACTTTTTGATCCGGCCCTCGACGATTTTCGGGATAAGGTTCTCCGGTTTGCCGGACTGCCTGGTCTGATCCTCGAAAATAGCCCTCTCCCTGGCAAGGATGTCCGCCGGAATCCCCTCGGATGATAACGCCAACGGATTGGCCGCCGCAACGTGCATGGCAAGGTCGCGGGCGACCTGCTGGAATTTTTCGGACGACGCCACCGCGTCGGAGGCGGCTCCAAGCTCCACGAGCGAACCTATGTTCCCCGCGCCGTGGATGTACAACCCAAACCCGCCCGGCCCGGAAAGATCGTAACGCACGCGCCTGCCCGCCACGATATTTTCGCCGAGCTCGTGTATTTTGGAGGCGAGAAGATCTTTTATGGTTTTGGATTTGTCGCCCTGGAACGGCTGGGCGAAGAACGCCTCCTCGCCTTCCACAAAGGGCGACGCGGACACATGCGACGCGATATCCTTCGCAAGCTTCTGGAAGAGGTCGTTGCGTCCGACGAAATCCGTCTCGCACTTAAGCTCCACCAGCGTAGCCGTCTTGCCGGAGACAACGCCGCTGACGGCGCCCTCTTTAGCGCTCCTGTCCGCTTTTTTGGCGGCCTTTGCGGCGCCTTTTTTCCTGAGGAAATCGAGGGCGGCTTCCATATCGCCGCCGGTCTCGCCCAACGCTTCTTTGCACTCCATAATGCCAGCGCCGCTCCGCTGGCGAAGGTCTTTGACCATGTCTGACGTGATGACTGCCATTTTCGCTATATCGCTCCAGTAAACGCGGCTCCAGACCGGAGCCGCACAGTTTTTAAATCGTCGTTTCCCCGGTTTTCGTGGGAAAACCGGAAATCGGGTTTACTACGCGTCACCCTTTTCGCGGCCAGCTTCTGCCGCCGCCGCGTTCGCCGCGGCATTGGCCTCGACGGCTTTTTTCACCGCCGCGCTCTCTGCCCGTTTGGCCGCCGCGTTTCTTTCGCGCTCCTCGACGAACGCTTTCTGTTTCATGTCGTATTCCTTCCGGCCCGCCAAAATGGCGTCGGCCACGGAAGAGGCCATCAGGCGGATGGATTTTAGCGCGTCGTCGTTGGCCGGAATGACATACTCGATCCCTTCAGGGTCGCAGTTGGTGTCCACCACGGCTATTATCGGAATGCCCAGTTTCCTCGCTTCGGAAAGGGCGATGCGCTCCTTTTTCGTGTCGATGACGAACACCGCGTCCGGGAGCTTGTCCATGTTTTGCAGGCCGCCGAGGTTCTTCATAAGCTTGTCCAGCTCTTTCTGAAGCTTTATTACCTCTTTTTTCGAAAGGGCGTCGAAAGTGCCGTCATCCTTCATGGTCTGAATTTCCTTCAGCCGGGCGACGCTCTTCCTGATGGTCTCGAAGTTCGTCAATGCGCCGCCGAGCCACCTTTCGGTGACGTAAGGCATGCCGCACCTTTGCGCCTCTTCGATGATTATGGATTTGGCCTGGGGTTTGGTGGCTATGAAAAGCGTCACGCCGCCAGCCGCCCCGGTTTTACGGGTGAAAGCCATCGCCTTGTTGAACCGCTCCAGCGATTTCTGAAGGTCGATGATGTATATGCCGCTCCTGGCGCCGAAAATGTACTTCTTCATCTTCGGGTTCCAGCGTTTGGTCTGGTGGCCGAAATGAACGCCGGCCTCCATCAGTGTCTCAAGGGTCATGTCTGACATCGTTCCGATACTCCTTTAGATTGCAATTATTCCTCTGTTTTCGTCATCTCCATATCCCGGATTCGCCGCAAGGCGCTTGCCTCCGGGTGGATCGGAAAACATGTGTTATTCCATGTCTGTATGTTAAGCGGCTTCGCTTTACTAGACATAACCCGGCATTAAACCACATTTTCAGTGTATTTCACAATCCATTTGCGGATTAAAGTGGGAGAAAACGTATTTGAAGCGGACGCCGCCTTTCGGAATGAGAGCTTTGCATAATCCATCACGTTCGCAATATTGTCATTCTGAGCGCTAGCGAAGAATCTGTTTTTATTTGATCCTTCGGTCGCTAAGGCTCCCTCAGGATGACAAAATATGGAGATCGTTTGATTATGCAAACCTCTCTTTCGGAATAGGCTCTTTATGGGCAGTCCAAAGTAGCGGTTTGGAAAGGCCGTTTTGCGCTCAGGCCAAAGCCTTTCCTCGAAAAACCGGGATTTTGGCGATATCTTTTCCATGAACCAACGATTCGGCCTGCAGGTCGTAGGCCGCCTGCCAGTTCATCCAGAATTCCGCCGACATGGAAAAATAGCGGGCGATTCTCAGGGCCGTATCCGGCTGGATGCTTCGTTTGCCATTGATGATCTCGTTTACCCGCTGGTAGCTTATATCCAGGTCACGCGCGAAACGGGTCTGTGTTATGCCGTTTGGCTGAAGAAACTCCCCCCAAAGGACGGCGCCGGGATGTTCCAGCTTGTGACCGAGTTTGACCATAATCATTCCCTAACCATGATAGTCCGTAATTTCGACCTGATAAGCGTTTCCGGCTTCAAAAAAGATGAAGCAGACGCGGTATCTATCGTTGACCCTGATGCTGTATTGGCCCTTGCGGGAGCCTTTCAAGGCTTCAAGCCTGTTGCCGGGCGGAACTCTCAAATCCTCCAATAAAGCTTGTTGGGGGCACGTTTTCTATTAAATAATTTAATCTCAATTGCCGTAATTATACTCTTAAACCTCTCGCCGTATTCCACTCGGACTTGTCAGACCGCTCCATTAAGCGTACCATGAGGTGTACGCAATGGAGTTTTGTAAATGAAAACGATACCGATTATTCAGGCCAGAAAAAGGCTCACGTCCTTGCCGGAGGAGTTTGAGAAGGAGCCGCAGACCGGGGCTGTGGCTGTGACCAGAAGGGGCAAGCCGGTTTTGGCGGTTATGTCGTGGGATTTGTACGAGGCGATCAGCGAAACGCTGGAGATCATGGGCGACCAGGTTCTGATGAATGCCTTGGCCAAAAGCATTAAGGATATCGAGTCCGGCAAAACACTTAGCTCTGCCGAGGTCGCGCGATTGGCGAGGTTGTGAAAGAAAAAGTTTACGAGGTTAGATGGACGCAGACGGCGGCGAAAATGCTGGCCTCTGCAGGAGATAAGCGAGTCCGCGCAATCATATTCGAAAAAGCCCAGAGCCTTTGCAGGGAACCGGATAAACAGGGAAAGGCTCTTTTATACGACCTTGCCGGATACCGTAGCCTTCGCGCCGCCGGACAGCTGTATCGTATTATTTATAAGGTGGAAAGCTCCCACGTCGTTGTTTATGTTGTCGCAGTCGGTATCCGCAAGGATAAGGACAGCAAAGACATTTACGAACTGGCGCGAAAAATTATACGAGCCGGGTTGTAGCGGGATATTCCCCCCGTCAATACATCCCCATTTTCTCCCGTATCCACAACGCCGTCCATGACCCCAGAACGATAAACGTAACCGTTATCACGCCGCCTAATCCCAGAACGGAACAGCCTGTCAACCCCTGCCCTATGTTGCACCCCATTGCGATTATTGCGCCATAGCCCATCAACAGGCCGCCGATGAGATGACCCAGAAACGCCGTTTTGTTGGGCGGGACTATCCAGTTGAAACTCTTCGTGGATATCGCGGCGATGAACGAGCCGAGCAAAACCCCGATAACCGTCGCCACGCCGAAATCCACGCTAGACCCGGAGGCCGTCGCCATGTAGCTGAAAAAGTCCGCGTTCGGTTTGGCGAATGTCAGGCTGGTAGGCCGGAACCTGGAGGTGACAGTGGAGTCCATCGCAAGGAACTCGTCCGCCATGACCTTCGCGTGGGCGGAGCCTGTCACATACCATCCCGCAACAACCAGTAGCCCTACGGCAAGCCCTACAATAGGCCATTTGGCCCCCCAGAAGTCGTCCTCTTCCCTCGTCCTTATAAACCATACGGCAAGAAACAGGCCGAAAAGCCCGATCATTATCCATGCGTTTACGTGAAGAAGATCGGGTATGGAGGATGTGGGCAATGTGAGTTGCAGTTTGCGGAAAACATATTGGTTCGTGTAGGCCAGATGCCCCGCCAGCGACGAGGCGGCGGCGAAGTTGAACGCGAACACGCTGACCAGCGCGCCAAGGTTGCCCTCCCCCACTCGCACAAGAATCCGCGACGCGCATCCTCCGGCGAAAACGATGCCGATGCCGAAGATGAAACCTCCCGCCACATATCCGAGTATCGGAACCTGTGTTGGAAGGTATATGGATTGCGACGGGTCGAGTTTGCCTGCGAGCTTTAACGCCTGCACGCCCGCCATCGCCACCAACAGCGCAACCATGTAGGCTTTGAACTGGAGGAACGACCCGAATATTCTTATGCTGGTGAAACAGTTGGCCATGCAGAAATTGGAACGCTGAACCAGCGCGCCTAACAGCAGGCCAATGACAAGCCCGCCCCACATCAGGCCCGATTGCAACTGGGGAACGATATTTTCTTCCACGCCGGTTACCCTTTTTACACGGATTTACCCACCTAAGATGCCGGTTCGGAGGTTACGTTTCAGGAGAATTTGAAGAATCATTCACGGTCATTCTGAGCCCTTCGCAGGCTCAGGGTAAACTCCGCGAAGAATCCATCAGAGATTGTCATTCTGAGCAACGCGAAGAATCTATCCAAAGAACAATTTATTCTACTTTGATCCTTCGGTCGAGGACTCCCTCAGGATGACAACGGTCGCAAAGCTTCCTCAGCAACATTCGGGACTCCCTCAGCGGAATCTCGACGCTCAGGCGGCGGCGCAGACCTTGTTGCGTCCCGTATTTTTTGCTTCATAGAGAGCTTTGTCGGCGCGGTTGATTATCAATTCGGCGTTCAAGTCTCCCTCTATCAAGGAGGCGATCCCGATTGAAGTGGTGAAGCGAAGCGGTGATGACTCCTGCATAGGCACTTCAGTGTCGGCCACAGCCTTACGCAACCGTTCGGCGATTTCGAGAGCCTGCCTTCCGCCTGTCGCAGGCAAGATGATGGCGAACTCCTCACCGCCCATCCGGCCGATAAAGTCCACCTCGCGCAGGATGCCCTGGCACTCCTGCACAAACTTTATGAGCGTAGTATCGCCCGCTTGATGTCCATATGTGTCGTTTATCGCCTTGAAACGGTCTATATCGAGCATGAGCACGGACATGTCGCCGCCGTAACGTTTATTGCGCACGAATTCCTGTTTCGCAAGCTCCAGAAAACGCCGTCGGCTGGCGCAACCGGTGAGAAAATCGGTATTCGCCTGTTGCTCCAAACGCAATTCCAGTTCCTTGCGTTTGGTGATGTCCTGGATAACCCCCAGCATTTTGATTTTTCTCGGGTCGGGAACTTCCTGGATGGTTCCCATGATTTTCGGTTGCCTGCTTGCGCCTAAAGAGATGAGCTTGCCTATCCCGTGCACCGCCCGCGTGTTGCCGTCCGGCAAAATAATCCTATACTCGATATCAAAGCCGCTTCCGACCAGCACCTTGCTCAGGTAGGTTGCGACCCGCTCCTTGTCGTCTGGATGGACCGATTGCATAAAAGCGTCGTAGCAGGCCATCTGGCGTTCCGGCTCGAATCCCAGTATCCGGTAAGTCTCTTCGGACCAGGCGAACTGCCCGGTATTCACATCCCATTCCCAATGTCCCAGGTGCGCTATGCCCTGGGCCATTTTAAGGCTCTCCTCGCTTTTGCTGAGGTCTTCGGCGATTTGTTTCAACTGCAACATGGAGCGATTAAGGGCCACATGGGTTTTCACCCGCGTGACCACCTCTTCTTTCTGGAACGGTTTGGTGATGTAGTCAATGCCTCCAGCCTGAAAAGCTTTTATCTTGTCTTCCATGTCTGTGGCGGCGGTTATGAAGATCACCGGAATGTCCTTCAATCGTTCGTCTTCCTTGATGCGCCGGCAGACTTCAAAACCGTCCATGCCCGGCATTCGGATATCCAGCAGGATCAATTCGGGCGCTTCGGCCCTGATGGAGCGTAACGCAAGCTCTCCGTTGTTGAAGGGACGCACTTCGTGGCCTGCCGCAGTGAGGATTTCCTTGAGTAGTTTGAGGGCGCCTGCTTCGTCGTCAACGATGAGTATTTTTCCGTTCATGGGGCGGGTTCCTTGAAATTTGTTTCGGACGTTTCCAAAGCTTTGAGGATCGGAAGGTAATTGAAGCTGTTGATATGGCGAGCGAGCGATTTGGCCAGCGCGGCGTCCTGGCGTTCGACGCGAGTCATGAGTTCCGCAAGGCGCTCGACATTCCCCAGTATCAAACCATCCGCCAGTTCCCTGCGAAGGGTTGCGGGCAATCCGGCGAGTTCCGCCGCAGGAACGAGTGCGCCAACCCCGGTGGGAGCTGTCTGTTTATAAACGTAACGAACCCCCAGATGTTTCGCCATGCAGTCGAAAATTTCCATTGGGCGGTAGGGTTTGCGCACGAAGTCATCCATGCCTATGGAGAGTATTTCCGCTCGATCCTCGGTTAACGCCGAGGCGGTGACAGCCACGATCTTAACATCCTTGCCGCCGTCCAGGGCGCGAATACGCCGCGTAGCTTCAAGCCCGTCCATCACCGGCATCCGGCGATCCATCCAGATGAAGCCCGGACGGTAGCTCTGAAACATTTTGACGGCCTCCTCGCCGTTGGCGGCCACTTTCACTTCGAAACCGGCGTCTTCCAGCAGGCGGCGCAACAACAGCCAATTTTCCTGCTGATCTTCGACAATCATGATGCGGTATCTGGGCTGGCCGGGTTCCAGACCGGCGACCTGAGCCGTTACGGATTGAGGGGCCGCCACCTCGCCCTCCTCCGCGCTTGTCGCCGGAATGATCGCGCGGAACAGCGAACCTTTATCCAGAACGCTTTCTACGCCGATGCGTCCGCCCATCAGTTGCACGTACTCCTTGACGATAGCCAGCCCAAGCCCCGTGCCTTTCTGGGTGGCGGGTTTGCCCACCTGCACGAACGGCTTGAAGATATCAGCCTGATCCTCCTGGCTGACGCCGACGCCGGTATCCTCCACCTCGATAATCAGGCGGATATCTTCGACTTCCGGCTGGATTCCCATTCGCAGGATAACCTCTCCGTGGTTTGTGTACTTGATGGCGTTGTTTACAAGGTTGACGATAACCAGGCGCAATTTATCCTGATCGCCCTTTATGAACCGGGGCAATTCGTGGGACTGATCGAGCGTCAGGCGCAACCCTTTTTCCTCGGCGCGCACCCTGAGCATGTTGGTGATATCAAGCGCCAAAGCTCCCAGGTCGAACGGCTTGATCTCCATTACGACACGGCCCGCCTCGATCTTGGCCATGTCGAGCACGTCGTTGATAAGCGAAAGAAGATGCCCTCCGCTACGGTTGATGATCTCCAGGTTTTCACGTTGCCCGTCGGTGATGTCCGGGTCGTTTCTCATCAGGTCGGAAAATCCTAGAATGGCGTTCAACGGCGTGCGCAGTTCGTGGCTCATAGTGGCCAGGAAGACGCTTTTGGCGCGATTGGCGGCTTCGGCCTGATCCTTGGCACGACGCAATTCATCCTCGGCCCGTTTGCGTTCGGTGATGTCCCGTGCGGCGGCGAAAACCCCGGCGACGGCACCGCTTTCATCCCGATAGACCGAAGCGTTGTAGAGCACATCCATGACAGCGCCGTTCCGATGGCGGATCGCCAGCGGATAATCCACG
>JADGAO010000160.1 GCA_015231995.1 Nitrospinota bacterium
TGAGGGAAGTGTCGTTTTTTGTCATCCTGAGGGAGCCCTAGCGACCGAAGGATCAGGATTGTCATCCTGAGGGAGCCTTAGCGACCGAAGGATCAAAGTAAAACAGAAGCGACAAACGCTGTCCGAGGTGTTCTTCACCTCGGTCTTCGTAGGGGCGCGTCGCGACGCGCCCGTCTTTAAGGAAGGGCGGCTCCCGAGCCGCCCCTACCGAGGACGGCGGGGTGAAGAACACCCACGCCGAGCAATTGGGCGACAGCCCCTTATCAGGGAATCAAGGTGAAAATGAAGTTGCGATACTTCGGTGTGTTACAATATCGCCACTTTTTAACTTAACCCGGCGGTTAAATTGAGCGCTCTGGATCAGAAACGCCTTTTGGACTTCGTGGAGAAACTTCCCGGTTTTTCCCCTGCGGCGCTAAAGATAATTTCCATCGCCAACAACCTGGGCACGTCGCCCACCGATATGGTCAACGCCATCACGCTCGACCCCACGCTTACCGCAAGGATACTCCGTCTCATAAACTCGGCTTATTTCGGAGGAAGGTCGGTTTCATCCCTCAACAGGGCGGTGATGTTGCTAGGGTTCAACACGATAAAGAACATCGCGCTATCGCTTGCGGTGGTCAGCTCCGTAAAGGTCAAAGAGAGTTTCAAATGGTTCACCAACAGCCAGTTCTGGGAGCATTGCCTTGCGTGCGCGATCGCGGCCAAGAGCATGGCAAAGGCGATGGATGTTTCCGCAGTGGAGGTGGAGGAATACTTCATCGCAGGGCTGATACACGACATGGGCATGGCCGCGCTTCTGCAGATATCGCCGGAGATGGAGACGATATACGACCCCGCGTTCCGGCCGGAGGTTCCGCGCCACGAGCTGGAGAAAGAGATGTTGGGCGTATCCCACGCGCAACTGTCCGGCATGATGGCGCGCAAGTGGAAATTCCCGGAGTCGCTTGCTTTCGCCATCGAGAGCCATCATGAGCCGTTAACCGCGCCCAAAGAGCACAGACAGATAGCGCTGGCCGTCTGTTTCGCCAACCACGGATGCCACTCGATAAAAATAGGTATTCAAACCCCAATCAATATTGGTAAGATTTCCGAAGAGGAGAGAGCTTCTCTGCCTCTGGAAGCCGAGAAGCTGGCCGAATGTATTTCCGGTTTGCCGGAGGCGGTCGAGAGCGCCAGGCTTTTCCTGGAAAATGTTGGTTGAGTGAATTAACTGGTATGCAGATTCAGTTCTGGGGCGTTCGCGGCTCCATTCCGTCGCCGGGGCCGGACACCGCGCAGTTCGGCGGCAACACCCCGTGCGTGGAGGTCCGCAACGAAGGCGAGCCTCTTATAATCCTGGACGCAGGCTCGGGCATCCGCAAGCTCGGGCTGAGCATCATCAAGGACCCGTCGGTGACGGAGATACACATACTCCTCTCGCACACCCACTGGGATCACATACAGGGGCTTCCCTTTTTCGCGCCGCTGTTCAGCCCCAAGTACACGATAAAGCTGTACGGCCCTGTTCATTATTCGAAGAATCTGGAGCAGATACTAAGCCTTCAGATGGACTACACATATTTCCCCGTGCGTGTCGAGGAGCTTGCCTCCAAGCTTTCTTTTCACGACATAAGCGAGCACGAGTTCATGATCGGCAAAGCCGGCGTGAAGACCCAGTTCGTAAACCATCCCGTCGTCTGCCTGACCTATCGCATCGCCTTCAACGGGAAAACCTTTGTGTATCTTACCGACCACGAGCCGTACAGGAACCTGTTCGACGACGGCGACGAGGTAAACCGCGAAGAGGGCAGGCTTGTGGCCGCAGAGCAGACGGAGTCGCTGATAAAGTTCATCGAGGGGGCCGACCTGCTTTGCATGGACGCGCAATACACCCCGGAGGAATACAAAAGCAGGATAGGGTGGGGCCACTCCCATGTGGATTACACATACAGCGCCGCGCGGGAGGCGGGGGTCAAAGAGCTTATCCTGTTCCACCACGACCCGGATAGGAGCGACGCCGAACTCCAGAGGATACTCAGCGGCCTGCAGGACAGGTCGTGGAGCCCCATGAGCGGGGCAGTCCCGGTAAGGCTCGCCAGAGAGCGTCTTGTCATCACGCTTTGACAGCTCCGTCCCGCAAGACGCTGTTTCCATGAAAGCTGTCACGCACAGTATAAGGCGGGTGTTCTTCACGGGCATCATCGTCAGCCTGCCGCTGGTCATCACGATATTCGTCTTCAAGTTTTTGTTCGAGACGTTCGACAATCTTCTCGGGCCGCTGGTCACTTCCATCATCAGGGGCCTTGGCGCCCCCATCGGGCAGGAATACCATTTGCCGGGGATCGGGCTTGTCTCCACGGTGGCGCTGGTTTTTCTCATCGGGCTGGTGTCGGCCAACTACATGGGGCGCAAGCTCTGGGCGTATGGCGAGGCGGCTCTTACGAGGATACCGATCATCCGTTCCGTGTATGTGGCCACCAAGCAGGTGATAGACACTTTTTCCACGAACAGTTCCAACGCCTTCCGCAAGGTTGTTATAATAGAGTACCCGCGTAAGGGGATGCATTCCCTCGGTTTTATCACCGGCAAGACATCGGGAGAGGTCAGGGATCGATTGGGCCGCGACATGGTCAACGTGTTCATCCCTACCACGCCCAACCCGACGTCCGGTTTTTTGTTGCTTGTCCCGCAGGAGGATGTGATGGAGCTTGAAATGGCGGTTGAAGATGGAGTGAAGATGATTGTCTCATGCGGATTGGTTACGCCGGAGCGCTATAATACGCCGACCGGGCCGGACGGGCGCTCCGTCGGGGCCGCAAGGCTGACTACAGACGGGAACGATTGAAATGGGACACAAATTCCATCCGCAGATACTTAACGAGAAACCGTCCCAGTCCATGTTAAAAAAGCTCGCCGCCTGTTTCGAAGGCGAGATAAAGGCCGTGGTGGATATCAAACGCAACATCATCGCCGCCGGTTCCGAATGGCACCACGAGGCGCGCGACCTTCTGGTCAAAGACGGAAGCGACTCCGACGATTTATGGGGCGCGAGGGTCAACATAAAGACCGGGGCCATCAGCTTCAAGTCGCAGATTAACGAAGGCAGGGTGGGAACCGAAAATAACGAGATAACCGACCAGGAGGTTCGCTCCGAGGTCGAGACGATGATTCAGAATCTGCTTTTGTAACCGTGTGGCGGTCCGCCGGGTCGTCCCTGCATGTTGACGCTCGGCGGGGTGTTCTTCACCCCGCCGTCTTCCGAACTTCTTCTATAAGCCTTGCGCGTTCGCCTTCGTTTCCCGCCACGATCAGCGCGGTCAGTTCATCGCCTCCCGTGTCGTAGGGGATTATCCCTGTTCTTCTCGCGGGGTCGAACAAGAGGCTACCCATCGAGTCCATCCATTGTCCGGCGGAACGGCGATGGAAAGTCGGTTGAGTGCGGATAAACGCCCCCTTCGCGCCATCTGCCATTGCTAGAGGGTCGCCCGTGATCAAACGGTTCACGAACCATATCGCGCTTGTGGACGTGTTGCTTCTTGCGTTGAACTCGACGGCGTAAACATCCCCGCTTTGCGAGACGATGAAGTCCACGCCGAGCACGCCGACGTATCCCAATAACGCCGCTTCTTTGGCGAGAGCCACGCCCTGGTTCACGATTTCGTCCCGCGCCGTGTCCGCGATCGGGCCGCCGAAAAGATTTCCCATATGATGGAACCCGTCGGTCAAAAGCTGGAGCGTCTCCCCGAAAAGCGTCACCTCGCCGGGCGTGACGTAAAACTGCAGGTTCGGGCTTGAGCGTATCTCGATCATCCGCTGGACGATGTAAAGCCCGCCGCCAGCCTGAGCGATACGCTCGGCCAACCTCTCGCGTTTCTCATCGCCATCGGCGGTGAACACGCGCGAGCCTCCCACGCTTCTCCCGGCGCGGACGATGAGCGGGCCGTCTTTCCATTTGCGTATCCTGTCCGCCGTAGCGTTGGAGTCGCCCACGAAGTTCTCGACGATGGGAAGCCCCAGGTCTTCGGCCAGCCGCAGGAAAAAAACCTTGTCGTTAAGAATCTCCACAACCTCCGGCGCGGTGACGAAAGGCGGTTTTCCGACAGCCTGCATTAGCTTTTCCTCGCCACGTCCGATTATGTAAGGCTCTATCGCGCCCTTCCAGCCACGGACGAATTCGACTATTCCCGGCGTTTTTATCGCGTCGTCCATCAGGCTTATCCCGCCGCTGACGGACGGGTGGAGAAGCGTTGAACCTCCCGCGCCGACACTCCGCAGATAATCGAGATACCGTTCTTCAACCGGCCCGTCCACAATCACCGCGTCTTCCGGCCCGGCCATCATCAACGCGCGCCTTGAAAGGCGTTTGAGGGCCGAACGGAACGAGTCGCCGCGTTTGCCCGTGGTTCCCGGCCATATCTCGTCCCCCCGGTCGAAGTGGACGTTGTGAATATGAAGTATTGGTTGGCTCACTTTATTTTCAATTCCAGAGTCGTAGGGGCAGACCTATGTGTCTGCCCTTTTTCCCTTTTTTTGTCCCCCTTACAAAGGGGGACCGGCGCGAAGCGCCGAGGGGGTTTAATTCAATCTTACTTATCGCTCATTATTGCCAAAATGTGTTCTCAAGGACAAATTAAACCTCCCCCGCCGCAGAGCGGCGCCCCCTCCTTGGTAAGGAGGGGGTTTGGACTACTTTATTTCTTCGTAACCCGGAAGTCTTTCGGGTCAAGCCCAAGCTCGGCGAGTTTTGCGTAAAAGGTTTTTCTGTCCAGCCCCGCCCGCTCCGAGCAGGCGGTCACGCCGCCTTTGCATACGCCAAGAAGCTCCGTGAAATATTTGCGCTCGTAAACTTCCAACGCTTTTTTACGCATCTGCCTGTAAGTGAGGCTTGCGATATCCCCCATCTCGTCCGGCTCCGGCCCGTCTCCGGCGGAGGCAAGGTCGGAGACGGCCACAACCTCCGAACCGGCCACTATCACCGCACGTTCGATGACGTTCTCCAACTCTCGCACGTTTCCTTCCCAGCGTCTCTCCATCAGCCAGCCGAGCGCCTCAGGGGAGAGCGACCGGGCGCGTCCCGCGTGCCGGGCCGAATATATCTCCAGGAACCGCTCCGCCAGCGCGGGGATATCCTCGCGTCTTTCCCGTAATGGCGGGACGTGTACGGGGAACGCGTTTATCCTGTAATAAAGGTCGCGCCGGAACCTGCCGTCTTTTACATCCGCCAGAAGGTCGCGGTTGGTGGCGAAGATCATCCTCACGTCGGTTTTTATCACATCGTTGCCGCCGAGCCGCTCCACCTCGCCTGTCTCTATCACCTTGAGGGTTTTCACCTGCACGGCCGGGCTTATTTCCCCGATTTCGTCGAGGAACACCGTGCCGCCGGTGGCTATCTCGAACTTGCCGGGCTTGAGTTTCAACGCGCCGGTGAAAGCCCCTTTCTCGTGCCCGAAAAGCTCCGACTCCAGCAGTGTCTCGCTCAACGCGCCGCAGTTTATGGTGAGGAACCTTTTGTGGCTCCTCCGGCTCAGCCTGTGTATGGCGGCGGCCACCATCTCTTTGCCCACGCCCGTCTCGCCCTGGATGAGGGCCGTGGAATCCGTCCCCGCCACCGCCCGGAGCGTCTCATACATACGGAGCATTTTCGGCGACGAGCCGATCATCCCCATGAAATCGTAGTCGCGCTCTTCCTCTCGCGCGAACCGCTCCAGAAGCGACGTCACTTTTTCTTTGCCGTAGGGTTTGATGAGCGTCGCCGCCACTCCGCTGGAGATCATCGCGTTTTCGAAGGCGGAGTCGCTCCTGTCCAGAAGCGCGACTATGGAGGCTCGTGGCGCGCGTTCCATCAGGACGTCCATCACTCCGGCGTGGCCTTCCACGGGGAAGCGCGGGTCGGCCATGATCACGCGGAAACGAGGCCCGATCTCCATCGCCGATATTTCCTGTGTCGAGTAGGCGGCGCGCGCTTCCCATCCGGCCGCTTCGAGCATGTTGCGAAGTGTCTCGGCCGCATGGCGGTCCAGGTCAACTATCAGCGCCGACCTGTTCATCGGATATCTTTCACGTCCAGTTCCACACCGTTTTTCTCTAGCGCAACTCCCATCGCCCTCGAAAGCCTGGCGGACGCTTTTCTGGCCTCGGCCAGCGCCGAAAGCTCCGCCGCCCTCTGCGCGGCGAGGTCTTTCTGGTATTCGAGCGTGGCGAACAGCGTGGTCGCTCCGACGTCGAATTTCTTCAACTCCCCGTCAAGCCTCTCCTCGCCAAGCTTTCTTGCGGCCCGCGCGGCTTCTATCCTCTTAAGCGAGTTGGTCAGGCTCCTGCCCGCCTCCCTCGCTTCCAGCGCGGCGTCGCGTTCGGCGATCTTCAGCCGCGTTTCCGCAGTCTGGACGGCGAACCCGGCCAGAGCCGCCCGCGCCTCCGCCCCACGCGATCCCCACGGGTAGGTGAATTTGAGACCCACCGCGTAATCGTAATAGTTGAAAGAGGCCATGTCCACTGCCGCGTCCGCCGCGTTCCCGCCAAGAGGGGAGGTGACCGGCTCGCCGTTGAAGCCCACAGTCTGACGCGCGTCGCCTCGTGTTCCCGATAATACGACGGACGCGTTCAGGCCCAGTTCCGGGAGCTTCTGGTTGTCGTAGTAGGCGAACTCCGTCCTGTTTCTTTCCACCTCTTTTTTTGCGGCGGCCACCTCCGGGCGGTTGGCGATGGCGGTCTGCACGGCCATCTCCACGTCTATCTGCGCCCTATCTTCCTGCGGAGTGTCCACCGGGTCGAGGATCAGCCCTCTCCATTCGAGCGCCCCGCCGGGCGAGCCGAGAAGTTTGAGCAGAGTGTCGGAAGCGTTCTCATACGCGTTCCTCGCGGCGATGGCCTTTTCCTCCCACGACGCGGCGGAGGCTTTGGCGGCGGTTATCTCTATCTGCGGCAAGGCTCCCGCCTTTACCTGCGCTTCTGTTCTTCTTACGATATCAACCGCCCGTTCATACGCCTCTTCCTGCGCCTTGACGTTTTCCTTGTTGAACGCAAGATCCCAATATGTCTGCACGGTGTTGGTCACAAGGTCGCTGATGGCGGCTTTAAAGCTCAACGCCACAGCCTCCCGCTTTATCCCGCCCGCCCTGATCTTCCAGAGGGCGGCGTTCGTTCCCGCATTTTTGAGCAGAGGCTGGGTCATGTCCAACTGCGCCGACGCGCCATACGCGGGGTTCAAGCTCTGGAAGTCGGAGTTGGATATGGAACTGGACGTCGCTATGGAGGCTTTGTAGTCCGCCCCTGTGGGGACTTTGCCGGAGACGGATATCTCCCCTCGCATCGAATCGGATTCCACAATCGGCGGGCTGGCCAGGGCCGACGACGATGGAGTCCTGCTTTTCCCTGCGGAGACGGACGCCCCCGCCGTCGGGTCGAACTCCGCCTCGGCGAAGATAAGCTCCTTATCCGCCGTGGAAATGTTGAGCCGCGAGATGGCGGTCTCCAGATTGCCCGTCACCGAAAGCTTGACCGCCTCCGAAAGCGTGATGGCGCGGACGGTTTGAGACGGGCCGTTTCCGGCCACGGCTGGCGCGTATGAAAAAAGAAGAGCTAGCGCCGCGGCCAACGGGGCCAGACGGGTCATTTCGGGGCCGGAGCCCGCTCCCCGATCCTGGCAAGGCGCTTGTCCGCGTCGTTGAGGCGGCTGATCAGCGAGCGGATGATTTTGAGCGCGATCTCCGGGTAGTTCTCGATGGTCTGCTTGAGCTTGTCGCCGGGGAACACCTTGACCACGCTTTTGCCTTTGGAGCGTATCGTGGCCGTCCTCGGCTGGTCGAGCAGGGCCGACATTTCGCCGAAATACTCGCCCGGCTGGGATATCTCGCCGACGATGCGCCCGCTTTTGGTGATAACCAGATGGCCCTGCAGTATCTGGTAGAAGTTCTTGTCGGTGTTGCCTTCCTTGATAATCAG
>JADGAO010000161.1 GCA_015231995.1 Nitrospinota bacterium
CCCCTCCGGCGCGATGACGCGCCACCTCCCCTTTCTAAGAGGAGGGAAAAGGATGGCCCTTCGCTTCGTCCTGCAAAAGTACAAGAACACCCCGCCGAACGTCAATCCGATACTGGACGTTAACCGGCAAGCCCATCGGCAAAACACACACCGGCAAACGCTATTGACATTTCCGAAAAAATTTGATAGAAAACCGCTGGAATTAGGGGATTTTTTTCAAAAAAGTTATTTGGCCGGATTCATCACCATTCCGTAAATGGGAATCCTTCAGGTTCAGAGGCGCCTCGCGTTTTAACGGCATTCCGCTTTCGTTCTAAAAAGAGCCATTGGGGCTGTTCCTGGCGGGATATCGGAAACGGAGGATATGCCGGGCTCTGCCCGGTTATTTAATGGGGGCGTTTGACGGGGGCGGTAGGCGCTCGCTCCCGCAGTTTTTTGTCCTTTTCTACAGGGGGTGTCAAAATGGCCAAGGGCAAGGTGAAATGGTTCAACAACGCCAAAGGGTTCGGGTTCATCCACGAGGAGGACAAGGAAGACGATATTTTCGTCCACTATACGTCTATCGAAGGCGAGGGGTACAAAAGCCTTCAGGACGGTCAGCCGGTTCAATTCGAGATTTTTGAGGGGCCAAAAGGCCTGCACGCAAAAAACGTGTTGAAAATCTAGCTGGGGAAGTCTTCTGGGTTTTTCGGGAAAGGCGCGGTTCAGACTGGCAGGAACTGGTATATCCGGTGAAGCCCGGTTATCCCTTTCAGCTCGAAGAACCCTATGAACCTGGATTTATAAGCCGGGTTCTTTTTAATCTCGTTATAGGCCGCTTCTGTCAGCAGTATCCTGTCTTCCAGAGGGAACGCCTCGCTTGCGTCCGGGGCGCCGGGGCCAGGCACCATGGCCTCCTTCTTAACGCCCTCCGCGCGGAACGTCATATTCACCGCCACTCCAACCCGGTCGTTGTTGGTGTCCACCCTGGTCTCTCCCTGGTTGACGGCGAATCGCAGTCCGATGCGGCGTTTTTTCTCGGTGGCGGCGTTACGTTCCGCCACTCTCTTTAGCGTGTCCACGGCCACTTGCAGGGCGTTTTCCACTCCATCGAACGTCATCAGGTATCCGTCCCCGGTGCTTTTGGTGAACCGGACGCCTTCGTTGCGCGCCGCGTTCATTATGATCTCCGCGAACTCGTTCATGATGTTGAACGCGAAGTTGTCGCCGTAGGTGTCGGCAAGGTCGGTGGAGTTGCACAGGTCCGCCACCAGGATGGCCTCTGTGAAAACGTCCCCCTGCTTTACGGAGAGGGTGTTGACGACCGGAGCCCTGCGCGGCGCTGGCCGGCTTGCCGAGCCGATCTCCTCGATCACGTCTTCTTTGAGCCACACCCGGCCCGTTTTTTCCCGCAATGTTTTCAGCGCGGCGCTTATCACCTCCGGGTCGTCGTCGAGGGCGGCCTGTTTGATAAGGCCCAGCGAATCCGGCTCGTCAATCGAAGCCACCGCCTCGATAGCCGCCAGCCTGATCTGCCGCTGGCCGTCCTTGAGCAGGGCTGAGAGCGGCTTTAACGCGGCTTTGGTCCCCATCTTTCCGAGGGCGGAGGGAAGAGCCCATTTGACCTCGCTGTCCGACGTCAGCTTTTCGAGGAGAGGTATTGCCCTGGGGTCGCCTATCAAGCCGAGGGCGGTAATCGCCTTCTCCCTCACCCACCAATCCTTGTCGCCGAGCAGGCCGATAAGCAGTTCGAAGGCCGCCTCGTCCTTGACTCTGCAGAAAAACTCCACAGCCGACCTGCGGACGTATTCATCGTTGTCGTTGAGAAGGCCCATTATCATCGAACTTATTTTCTCTCCACCCAGCGAGCTCAACGCGTCCGTGGCAATCTCGCGCACCCACCAGTCGCCGTCCTTGAGCGCCTTTACCAGCGCTCCGGCCGTTTTGGGATCCTTCAACCCGTTGAGGATGTCAACGGCGGCGCGCCGCAGGTTGACCGAGTCTTCCATGAGAAGCTCCACGACCTTCGGGACAAGGGTGGAATCGGCGATGTTCATCACGGCGGCGGTGGACATCTGCCGCAGGATCATGTCTTCGCTTTTGACGAACGTTATCAGCATTTCCGCGTCTTTGCTCTCCCCTATCTCCCCCATCGCGTCAATGATGGCCTTGATGGCTCCGACATCCTTCTCCTTCGCCGCCACCTCGCGCAATTTGGGAAGCGTGGATTTGTCCTTTAGTTTGCAGATAGCCTCGATGGCCTTCCTGCGAACCCACGAATCGTTGTCGTCGAGCAGGGGGTAGATTGCGTCCGCCGCCCTGTCGGACTTGACGGACGTGAGGATATCCAGCGCAGTTTTTTTAACATCCCGGTTTTCGTGCCGGACGAAAGGGATGACCTTCGGGGCTATAGACGGGTCGTCAAACTCGACGAGAAGGTCAGCCGCGGATTTCCGGGCGACATGGTCGGGACTGCCCAACAGGTCGACAAGAGCGGGTATGGCCGCCAACCTGCCGTTTTTGGTTATGGTTTCCTTGTAAAGCTGGCGGACGTTCTCCTTGAGGTCGCTCAGGCCACGGATGTAGGTGGGGAGGCGGTCTTTCCTGTACATCCGGGCGAAAATTTCCGAGGCGTCGGCGTAGAGCAACCTGTTGTAGCGCAACTCGTCGGCTGTCATGGGGAGAACCATCTCCCCGTAAGAGTCGAGCTTGTCCAGCGCCCCCTTGCGCTCGCTCTTTTCCGCTTTCGGATACCGGGCGAGGATGGAGCCTATCTTGAATTTTTCAAACATGAATTCATTTCAAAAATCCGAAAAGGATTGCCCGCTCCGCATTTGAAAAACAACCACACACAGCGAAAAAAAACCTGACGCTTAAAAAGAACCAGTTTCTTTTTAACGCATGTCCACTGCCAAGTCAAGGATGGCGAAGGGGAGGTATTGTAACAACGCCAGCCATATTCAAGCTCAATGTCCCCTAAGCGGGTGGCAATGGTTGTCATAAGGCTTAGGCGACAGCCGAAGTTTTTCGCATCGAGAATAGGGGCTTTGCTATTTTCGGTTTATTGCGTTGCGAGCAATCGGTCATGGTGCCATTTTTAATATGCAAAGCTATGTTCGCGGTTTTGCAAAAACCGATTACTTCCTGGCTCAAACGGTCGTAATAATCTTTTTCCCTATTCAAATATTTAGTGACAAGGGCATTGTAGTTGAGACGCCCGAAGATGATTTTATCTGCAAATGCGATAGAGTCCAGAATTGCGCCGAAATCCTGATCCAGGATATTTGGCGTTGGATATGGCTCGATGCTGACCCATGTTTTAATCCCCCTTTTATGCAAAGCGTAAAGGCTCCTGATTCGCTCCTTATACGGGGCTGAAAATGGTTCCTGCTTTTCCCTGAACTGCTCATTCAGCGAAATTAAAGTTATTCCAAATTCATTCGCTCGACTTAGCGAGGCAAGCTCGACGGGTAACGTTCCCTTTGTGAGGGCTGTGCACTTTATGCTCGCATCATTGAGTGTCTTGATAAGCCGGACGCTTAAATCCGATATTTCCTTATAACCGTACATGAATGGGTCTGTGCTGAAACATAGATGGACAAATTTGATTTTATCCTTATGTTTCGGAATTTCTTTTTCTAGCAATTCAAGGGCATTTGAAACGATTTTCGGCTTAATCCACTCTTCATAAGTTTTAACCCTGCCAAACCTCTTGGCCATGAGCATTGCGTAGCAAGGATACAGGCATCCATGCGAGCAACCCTCGACATGGTTGATTGTGTAATCGCCGTATTCAACGCCTGTTTTGTAGAGAAGCGATTTTCTTTCGATATAGGCGCATATTTTATTCATGCTAGCCACTTTTCCTAATGATAATTTTGTATTTGTCATATTCCATTGATGTTGCAGTTTTGCCGGTCTTTCTGGTTTTAGGAGGATATCTATCTATGACTAAGTAGGAATCTTTTTCCATTTGCTTGATCGTATCCTTATAATGTGATTCTGAAAAAGTGATCCCGTACTTTTCGATCAATTCAACAATTAAACTCTTAAGAGGGATGCCGGAAATATTTGCAGATACAAAAGACAGAATGTCTTTTTTCAAATCAAAACCTTGCGATAGCATTAAGTCTGGGAATTCAAAGTCAAGAAGGGGCAGTTGACCATTATTTTGCTGGTCAACTATTTCCTTCCATTTCTTATTCATGTTATCGGCCATAAGTATGATGCCGTCTTCGTGATTTGATCCGAAAACTAACCTATACTTGGGGAGATGGCTTGATTTAACCTTTATTGGAATATTAACGGTGTACAAATAAATATCTTTCAGTTTAGCGCTATACTCGGAAATGAACTTGTCTTCCGCTTGATAGAAATCAATTTTCCCGTTATAAAAATCATTCAAAATGTCCTGCCAGTACGCCCCTCCAGCCACTGCGTCCATTTTCTCAATGCTATTAGCGGTATCGTCCATTTCATAATCATCAATTTCAATATCCTTAAGCTGATCGTCGCTCCTTGGCAATAATCGACACCCCTCTCTAAGGAATCCGGCAGAATTAAAATTCATAAGCATTTCATTGGAGAAAAATTTCTTGCTTTTGATCTGTTTGAAATTGCTGAAACTCAAACTCTTTATCCCATAGGGGTCAATGTAAAAAAAGACATTGCTAAGCGTATCCGCTGACAAGATATTTCCCAGATTATCTTCAAATGTCCCTGCCAAAACCTCGGCATTGAGATGTCCTGCCAAATTACTTTTCAAGTCGGAAAAGTATTTCTTCTCGATGAACACTCCTTTTACCCGATTTCTTGAAAAAGGGTTTCTCTGGATAGCGGTTTTGATGTGTGCGGCAATTATTAAAGGAGAACCATTTTCCCCGCTGTCGAACTTACCTTTCCCTGCAAAACAATCAAAAATGATCAGAGGTTTGCCCGTTTTAGCTATCTTTGCGATATAGGGAATCAGATAGTAATCAAGAATTTTATCTTTAATAAGAGACCAGTTTTTTTTCTCTTTGAAGAAATTCTTAGTTTGCCCCATTTCCAACTCCCTCCTCAACCCTGCAATCCCTAAAACGTCAACAGCCTTCACGCAGATTTTTCGCCCGCCTTAACCCCTCGTTAGTCTCAAAATTATACTCCACCGAAACTAAAAGCGGAGCTGACTGAAGTTCAAACCGAGTCCTTCTGTGGTTGCTCACCGTGTCTTGCCCATCTTCTCCTTCAACCATTCCACGTTAAACCAGACCCTTTTGAGCGTCGCGCGGTTATCGTGGGTCCAGACGATATGGATCATTCCATTTTTCGAGCGGGTCATCGCAGGGTAGTCGAACGACGCGGTCGTGTCCCCGGGGCGCGACTCCAGATCGGCGATTTTCCTGAAAGTCTCTCCCCCGTCCCCGGAGACTGCCAGCGACAATGGGTTGCGCCCCTTTCTGGAATGGTTGTACGCCACCAGCACAACCCCTGCCTCCTCCACATACATCGCGCATATCCCCGCGCCGGGGTTGGGCAGGGTGGTCGCCGTGACCGGCGACCATGTCCTGCCGTTGTCCTTCGACCACGATCTTCTGATGAACTTATCGGTCTTGTCTCTCATCAAAAGCAGAAACCGCCCGTCCGCAAGCTTCACGGCGGTCGGCTGGATCGCGTCGGAATCGTCGAGGCTGGCGAAGGTTTTCTCCAAAGGGACGCCGTCCTTATGCTTTATCAACGCCGTGTAGGAGCCCACAAGCCCCGCCTCGTACCAGAAGTCCACGAACAACGGGACGAGCATTTCGTCCGGCCCCACCCGGACGGGCGGATTGCGCGGCAGGTTGCCCGGCCACGCCACAAGGTTTTTGCCTTCGCTCCATGTAAGGCCGCCGTCGCGGGACTGGGTGTAGTCAACCATCGCCCCGCTCCATCCGCCGAACCTGACAGCGGCGAAAAACATCCATATCAAACCGCCGTCATCGCGGAACAGGGCCGTGTTGCCCACGGACTTGGTGTATGTCTTCGGGACGATAGTGAAAGGCGCGCTCCATTTCGCCGTAACAGGGTCGTGGATGGAGCCGTAAATCTCCGCGTCGGAATCCGTTTCCTCCTTCGCCGAAAACCATGTGGCAAGGAGTTTTCCGTTATCCGTCTCCACGATGGATGCGCCGTGCGGCCTGCCGTGAGATTTGGGGGGGAAAACGAAATCGGAGCCGAAAACCGGTTCCGAACATGCCGTCCTCGGCGACGGGAAACCCGCGACCAGGAAAGCCGTCAGAAAAAGGAGGCGGAGCAATTTTTCTCCCCGACCCTTCAGGCCAGGGATCGGTAGACGTCCAGCGTCTCCCTGGCGGTTTTGGTCCATGAAAAAAGCTTCGCCTGTCTGTAACCCTTTTCCCGCAGTTCGTTCCTGAGGGATTCGGAGTTGGCCAGCCTTATCATGGCGTCGCTTATTTCACTCACCTCTGACGGGTTTATAAGTATCGCCGCCCCTCCGGTTATCTCCGGCAGTGACGACACGTTCGACGTTATCACCGGCGCGCCGCACGCCATCGCTTCCAGCGCCGGCAGGCCGAACCCTTCGTAACGGGTGGGGAACACGAACATCTCCGCGTTCTGGTAAAGGCCCAGCAGGTCTTTTTCGTTGACGTAATTGGTTATCAGTATGTCGTCCCCCCGCCTTATCCGCTCGTAGGTCTTGAGGATGCCGGAGCAGAGCCAGCCTTTCTTCCCGCATATCACAAGCTGGATAGGGCCGCCCAGGCTCTCCCTGGCGATGGCGAACGCCTCCATCAGGCGGATGAGGTTTTTCCTCGGCTCCAGGTTCCCCACAAAAAGCATGTAACGGCCCCGGATGCCGAACCTCCTGCGTATCTCCATCCCCCCGTCGCCGTTGATGGGCGGATGGAACGCTTCGCTGACGGCCTGGTGGACGACGGTTATTTTTTCCTCCGGTGTGCCGAGCCATGTGATGAGGTCTTTTTTCGTGGACTCGGAGACGGAGATGATCCTGTCCGCCCTGCGGGAAACGAGCTTTATCAGATTCCTCATGTAGAAGGCGTATTTCATCGGGATCGTGTCCGGCATGATAAACGAGACGATGTCGTGGATGGTGACCACCGTCCCCATGTTCCGCTTGATGAGCGGCACCATGAAAGCCGGGCCGTGAAACACGGAAACGTCTTTTTTCTCAAGCAGGCGGGGGAGGTAAAAGCTCTCCCAGAAATCGCCGAACAGATGGTTCTCGTTGGAGATGCATGTCCTGTGGTTTTCGAAATTCGGCTGGGCCCGGAAAGTGTTCTCGTATTCGCCGTTGTTGGAGATCAGGCAGTAGTTATTTTCCTTGTCTATCTCCTGGAGCTTCTGGATAAGGTTGGTGACGTAATAACCCACGCCTGACCGAGGTTTGTTGATAGTGCGTATGTCTATAGCGATTTTCACACCAGTCCCCTGATGACGGTCAAACGAATGTTAGCGGCGAATACAACATGTATGGCGAAGTCGCGGATTTGCCTGATAAAAATCCATCTTAATGGCCGTCTTGCGCCTAAGGCTGGCCTATCAAAGAAAACCCGGCTTGCCCCCCTTTTTCCGTTAAAGGCGGCCAAAAGCTTTTCACTTTAGGAATATATCACAACCACGCGCCTAAAAGTGAGATACATCCCGTAAATTACGCGAATCAGTCGTCCCTGAACCCTCTGAAATTTTCAAAATACCCGGATAAACCCAGATTTTCCATTTTAGAGAATTTTCATGGGCTAAAAACAGGCGAGAACTTGACAGGTGATCGAAATTTTGCTGGCGCAGTCTTTAGTCTGGGAGCGCGGGCGGTCCCGCCCGCAGAGTCTGAATGCAGACTCGATGGGGGCGTTCAGAAGGAAAGAACGTGGGATGACACAAGAAGGTCTGCGATTGGCCTTTGGCGTTTTACCGG
>JADGAO010000162.1 GCA_015231995.1 Nitrospinota bacterium
TCTGGATATGGAGCCTCGCTCATCCGTATGCGGATCCGGCGGCATCATGCTGGTGGATAAAGCCTCTGCCCTTGCGATTGGCGGGTTTGACGAGGATTTTTATTTCGGTTACGACGACGGGGAGTTCACTTACAGGATCACGGCGTCGGGGCGCAGTGTCATCCAGGTTCCACGCGCGAAGATATACCATATAGAAAAACCGGGCAGACGAACCGACAGGCTCCGGTTCCAGATACGTGGCAGGTGGGATTTCATCTTGAAAAACTATGCGGCCCGGACGCTAGTTCTGCTCGCTCCGGCCTTGTTGGTGTTCGAGATCGCCAACGTGTCGTTTCTGGCTTCCAAAGGGCTGTTCGGCGAGTGGATGAAGGGTTTGAAAATGATTCTGGGCAATATGAGCCGAATCATGGAAAAAAGGTCGGAAACTCAGAGCATGAAAAAAAGGCCGGACAGGGAACTGCTCGCGTCTGGCGAGATATACATGTTCCCGTCGAGGCTTGGGGGGGGTATAGTCCCGTTTATGAAAAAAGTTTTCGAGGGTGGGTTGAGCGCGTACTTCGCGCTGGTTCGTCCGCTTCTATCCAAATGAGATATTGAGCGGATGAATATTTTCGAACGAGGTAACGCTCTCGCGCAGGTTTGGACGGACGTAAAGAACTTCGCCACCTCCGCATATCCTTCTTTTGTGACCGGCGGCGATAAAACGCCGGAAGAGATTCCCGTCTTCTCGTTTCACGACGTGGCCCCGGAGAAATTGAACGATCAACTCGAATACCTGGCCTCCAACGGGTATGGAACCATCACCTCCGCCGAGTATGTCGAGCGTGGGGGGGGAACTAATGGTGAGCGGGTCGTCCTGCTGACGATTGACGACGGCAGGGCGTCGCTGTGGAATGTGGCGTATCCTCTGCTTAAAAAATATGGGATGCGGGCGGTGGCGTTCATACCGTCTGGTGAGATGCTGGATGCGGTTTCGGCGCGGACGCCGACCATGTCCACAGCCGTGGGAGACGGGGATGTTTTATGCACATGGCCGGAGATTAAAGCGATGCGGGATGCGATTGATTTTCAGTCGCACTCGCTTTATCACTGGATGATGTTCACCGGCCCGGAGGTGGCCTGTTTTTTCACGCCGAAAATACGGGACGGATGGGCGCGTATAGACCTGCCGATTCCGCAGAGAGACGGCAAAGAGATACTGGCGCGTGATTACCCGCTCGGCGCGCCGTTCTACCAGATGGATTCGCGGCTCTCCGACAAACCCCGAATGATCGAGCCGGAAACTGTGCGATCAACGTTGGCCGAACATGTTTTGAGAAACGGTGGAGAAGCGTTTTTCGAGCGGCGCGGGTGGAAAGACGAGCTTATGTCGGTTCATCGGGATGCGTCTAAAGGGGCGGATTTCCGTTATGAAACCGCCGAGGATATCTCCATCGCCATGTCGCTGGCCGCCGAAAAGTCCAAACGGATCATCGAAAACAAGTTGCCGGGCCACGTCGTAAACGGGTTTTGTCCCCCGTTCGGAATTGCAGGGTCAACGGCGGTCTCTGCCGTCGCCAAAGCCGGTTACGCAATCATGTATTGGGGAGTGAAGGTTCCCGAAAGCGCGCTAGCCGCTCCCGGCGTTATTCACGCCACGCGGGTGAAGGACGATTTTGTCTTCCGTCTTCCGGGAAAAGGGCGACAAACCCTTTTCAACACTCTCGCAGGGAAAGCCTTGAGGCGTGTGGGATTGGGGACGTGATGTTTTTTACACCTTGGTGTTGAGCTTTTCCACTATCGCATGAATCACGTCGTCGGCCTCATCAAGCGTAGCCTGGCACGATCCTGCGCCTCTATGCCCTCCACCGCCGTATTCGGCCATGATCGAACCCACGTCCGCCTGGCACGTCCGGTTTATTATGCTATGCCCGACGGCGATGGTGATCCGTTTTTTGTCGTCTGTCCTGAACGCTCTGATGGAAGAATGAGCCGTGGGGAACAGCGCATAGACGAGGAAACGGCTACCGATAGGCGTGGATGGCAACGTGCGGAAGTCTGACACCACGACGTAGCCGTCTTGCCTTGTGTGTTTTTTGAGGCTCTCCTGAAACTCCACATGCGCTTTGAAAAATTCCCGCGACCTGTTCCTGACTTCGTCCTCCGCCATTATCTTTTCGAGAGGCAGTTCCTTGATCCACTCGATCAGGCTCATAAAGTATTGGCGTGACGGCGTGAACCCGGTGCGCGGATCCACCGTGCATGAAAGCCTCACCCATCCTTCCGGGCGGAGAATGTCGTTGAGCGAGAGCTGGGCGGAGTCTATTTTGTCCACCGCCTCCATGAGACTATCGTATTTCTTCCACGATGGGTGGGCGTAGTAATCGTAGATGAGCCTTGCGCAGGAAGGGGCAAGGCCGTACTTTCCCTTGAACGAATCGGGCTTTGCGCCATGTCCGCTTTCCGACAAATGATGGTCGAACCAAAGGGCGCAATCGGGATGATATGGAAGGTTGACAATGATGTCGTCGCCCTTAACCTCCACTTCCCCTTTCTGCATCATCTGGGGATGGACGAATGATATGTCGTCTATTTTCTCGACGTCCGAAAGAAGGACGGAACACACAAGCCCGTCAAAATCGCCCCTTGTTATTATCCGCATAGCGCCTTCCCCCCAAAAGGATCATTGCCCCGTCCGCCGTATGTGTCAGGCTTTTTTTCGCCCCGTCCCGGAAATCCGCCTGTCCGATTCTTCCACCGCCTCTTTCATCTTATCCCTGTATTCTTCCAGCTTCGCCATAAGCCGTTTGTCCGTAAGGGCCATTATCCTCGCCGCAAACAGAGCGGCGTTTTTGCCGCCAGCCTTGCCGATGGACACCGCCGCAACTGGCACTCCGCCGGGCATGTTCACAGTGGACAGCAGAGCGTCAATGCCGTTTAGCGGTCCGCCCGCCATCGGTATGCCGATCACTGGCAGAAGAGTCTCCCCCGCCACCACGCCCGCAAGATGAGCGGACATGCCGGCTCCGGCTATCACGGCTTTGGCTCCTTTGGTTTCTGCGCGTTTCACCAGAGAGCGGACTTTGGACGGCGTCCTGTGCGCAGAGGCTATATGAAGCTCATAGCTTATGTCGAACTCGTCGAAAATTTTGGTGGCCTCCTGGCCCGTCTCAAGGTCAGACTCGCTTCCAAGCAGTATCAATACGTCCATTCAGCAGGCGGCCTCCTCCGGAACTATCTTACCTGGGTTTAAAATATTGTTCGGGTCGAAAACGGCTTTGAGCTTTTTCGTAAGCTCTATTCCGATTCCGCCTATTTCCTTTTCGATATACGGCGCCTTGGATATGCCGATGCCATGCTCGCCGGACAGCGTGCCGCCAAGTTCCAGGCAGATGTCGAACACCTCGTCCACGGCTACCTTGGCGCGTTCGTATTCCTCTTTATTCTTCTTGTCGGTCATGACGTTGACATGGATGTTGCCGTCCCCGGCGTGGCCGAAGTTTATTATAGGGAACCCCGACCGCTCCGAAAGTTCCGCAAGCCGTTTCATAAGCGCGGGGATCATCGAGCGCGGCACGGTCACATCCTCGTTTATTTTCGACGGGCGCACACGCAGTATCGCCGGGGAGATTGACCTTCGCACTTTCCACAAGGTTTCACGCTCGGCCTCGTTTTTAGCCACGTCCACCTTCACCGCTCCCATCTTGACGCATATGTCTTTTATGCGGGCGAGTTCGGCGTCGGCTATGGCGGCGATTCCGTCGGTCTCGATAAGCAGTATCGCGGCGGCCTCCGTGGGAAGCCCTGCGTGAAGATAATCTTCCACTGCGGCGACGGCGCTTTTGTCCATGAACTCCAGAGTGCGGGGGATTATCTTGTCCCTGATGATCGCAGAAACCGTCTTGGCGGCGGAGTCCACGGTGGCGAACACGGCCAACGCCGTCCGCGCAGTCTCCGGTTTGGGAAGAAGCCGCAGGCGAATCTTGGTTATCACCCCCAGCGTCCCTTCGGAGCCGACCATCAGCCTTGTCAGGTCGTAACCCACAACGCTTTTCACAGTCCTTGCGCCGGTATTTATTATCTCACCCGTGGGTAGAACCACTTCCAGCCCCAATACATAGTCGCGGGTGACGCCGTATTTGACGGCGCGTGGCCCGCCCGCTCCGGTGGAGACGTTGCCGCCGAGCGTGGACATCTTTAGCGACGCAGGGTCGGGCGGATAAAACAGCCCCATCTCCTCCACCTTCTGCTGGAAAGTGGCGGTGATGACGCCCGGCTCCACAAGGGCTGTGAGGTTGTCCGTGTCTATCTCGAGGATGCGGTTCATCCGCGTCATGGAAAGCACGACGCCTAGATGGGTTGGGATAGCCGCGCCGACGAAACCCGACCCTGCGCCGCGAGGCGTGACGGGGAATCCGTATTCGTTGGCCAGTTTCAACACAGCGCTAATCTGCTCCGGGGAATGAGGGAAAACGACCAGTTCAGGAATGCGTTCCTCTCCCGTTGCGTCGTAACCGTACACGAGAAGGTCTTCCCTCGCGTCGGTCGCGTCACCGGGCGGGAATATGTCTTTTACCTTTTGTTTTACGTTCTGATCCATCATAGGAATTCATGGTTGATTGAGGATTAATGATAACACGGAGGGTGAGACGCTAACCAGTTTTGCTTACCCGTGGTCGCCCGACCACGCCGCCTTTCCATTTCTATCCCTTTGCCAAAAAGACTTTTGCATAACCAAACGATTTCCATATTTTGTCATCATGAGGGAGCTTTTGCGACCATGTCATCCTGAGGGAGTTCCTTCTTCGCTTCGCTCGTCAGGACAAGCTTTCGACCGAAGGATCAATGTATAACAAAACATTCTTTTGATGGATTCTTCGCGTTGCTCATAATGACAATTTCTGGCGACCGTTGTCATCCTGAGGGAGCTTGCGACTGAAGGATCAAAGTAAAAAAGAATGTTCTATTTGATAGATTCTTCGCAATGACAATATTCCGAATGCGATGGATTATGCAAAGGCTCTTCTGAAGGGGGAGTGGCGCGAAGCGGCGAGGGGGTTTAATTTGCGCCGCCAACGTCATGACGAATCTGGAAGTTAAATCTCCTCTGCCGCTACGAATTGCCATTACGGTTCATCGCAAAAGGCCAGGAGCCAAAGCTCCTATTGTCGTTATGGAACTAGCCGGAAAAACATAAATACCCAAACAATTAATTCCACTCCTCCATATAAAACAGCTTTCCACCTTATTTTTACTTCTGATAAGCGATACCTTTTATATACGTCGCTAACGCGTCCCCAAAAACTTGACATCACGGCAACCATTATTACAAATGGATAATCTGCGCCCCAATGCGCTCCTGAAAATAGTCCGAATATAAAAAACACCAATAAATACCATGCGGCGCGCCTTTGCTCTGGCGTAAAACGGATGAAAGAGTGCGAAGCCGCCGTGACAAGCAATAATCCAAACGCCCTGGCCTTGCATTCACACAACCAAGTTGGTTTGGTTTCATTCACGAAAGAATAATCAACAACCAAAATAGATCCCATGATCAGTATGAGTGACGCAGGCAAGTAGCTATAAACTATTTCTCGCCAGTTAAAACCTGACGAGAATGGGTTATAGATGTTCAATGCGGCTTTCAGGGCTGTTTTGAAGGTTGGTTCGTAAAAATGTCCCGTTTTGCTGAGCGTGAATGTACGCATCTGCTCCTGAAGTTGCATTAATTCACGACGATCTTTCTTCAGCTTTTCAAACACGTCTTGCGTTTTATGGATTTGTTCTCCCTTATCCAGCCATTCCTTTGTTTTTTGCGTATGGAACTCGACCAGTTTACCTACCGTGGTATTCTGTGGCAAAATCGAACATTTAGATTTCTCAGGAGTATAATAAATATTGTAGTTAGGGAGAGTGGTCGTTTCTACTGAAAAATCTCCGATGTTGGATTCTAGAACTATCCATGTAAGGCTTACTGCGTTACTGAAAATATACTGGGAAACATAGCAATCAACTCCATCTTTGTTTGTAAAATACCGGTAATAAAAATTCCCATTAATCTCTTTTATGTGAAATTCCTTTTGTAGCGCAAAACCGTTTTCAAATAGTTCTTTACCTGCATTTTCGAAAAATTCCCTGTCAATCTGGCTTATTTTGTCAAACCTCGCATCCTCAATTTCAAGCTCCTTTGTGATTTTTAAGTTTTTCTTTATGGTAATAAAGATGAATATTATCACTCCAGATAAAATTACGCCGAAGCTATCCATTTATCACCTTATTCTTATAAATACTCTACGGATAATATTGTAATATTAAAATATGAGATTACTTATTGCAAGATTTTTCCCTATTGATAGATGTTTGAGCGGTGATTAGCGCAATGAAAGGATGTGGCGATAATGCCGATGGTAAAGCAGAAGGGAGTTTAGAGGTTTTCCGTCTTTAGGACAACGCAATTTGCTAAGAGAAATTTCTAAACTGCTTCCCCATTTCGAGAGATATCAACCCCTATCCGTTCCCTGATGCGTCTTCATCTTGCTCTCCACCGTGTCCTTCGTCCTCAAGGCCACCGCTTCCGTCATCCACTGGTTTAATGTCTGCCCACGCCTGGCCGCGTCCAGCGCGGCCTTTTCATGAAGCTTCTCGCCTATACGCACAGTGACGGAGCCTTTGAAAGGCTTCTTCGGCTCAATGCCTCTTTCGCGGCACAGGGTAAGGTAATGGTCAACCGTGGCCCTGAACGCTTTCTCCAGTTCGCCAATGGTTTTGCCCTCGTACAGAAGCGTATCTGTCACGAACAACACTTCCCCTCTCAGCGTCCCGCTATCCAAATCCGGCTCGACGGAGCCAGAGTAACCCCTGTGCCTAAATACCTTATCCATCAAATCTCTCCATGTCTTTTCAGGTGTTCAACCGCTTTTTCTAGAATGCGCCTCGGCAACGAATTTTTCCCACGTCCATGAGGACGGAACAGATGAAATATGTCGCCGCGTTTTGTGTGCGCGAAAAAACAGTGAGACCCGCCTTTTTGTACGAGTTCATATCCGCAAGATTCAAATACGAGGGCCAATTCGCTCCATGAAAAGTCAGCAGGGATACGCCTCAACCTTGCAAGAAGCTTTTCCCGTTTACCCATGAGTTTCCTCTTTCTTTATGGTTGCAATCATATCATGATTGCACGCAAAATCCCGCGAAAACAAAAACCGATAATCAAAACCTTCACGTCACACCGACGTTTGAAGTATCCTCATTATGAAAACTCCTTCGCATGAGGATTCTGAATGAGAGCGTTTTTAAACTTGCTGGGCCTCGCCGGGGCGATGGGCGTAACAACGGCTCTTGTGTTGGGATATCTGACAGGATTCGGGTTTATCGAATTGACGACACATATCGGCGTTGGACTTTTGTCGCCTGCCGCGCCGATGCTGGCCTTTTCGATAACCCTGTTCTATTTCATCGCAACAGGAAAAGCCATTGGAGAAGCCGCCCAAAAAGGCCATGCCACAGAGGATGATGTCGCCGCCACACGCGGGTTCAAAGCGAAATTGTTTCCATGGCTTCTCGCCGCGATGATCGCGCTTATGGCGGCTCCGCTTTCCGGGGCGGCGTTCGACACTGGGAAATTGCCGCGATACGCCCATTCCATAATCGCCTGGGCGTCGCTGGCCGTTTTGTGGCTGGCCTGGTGGAAAGCATCGGCAATGTTGCGGGAGAACTCCGCGATTATGGCGAAAACGGCGAAGGCTATCCGGGGGGATTCGGGAAAAATGAGGAATCTATGACCATGTTAAAGCCTCACCGAAATTCCAGGTCGTTATTCCGCAAAAGGTATAAGTCAACGATTATTTCTTTACTCTCTCCCCGCCAACTTTGCGGGGAGAGGAAGGCGCTTTGCGCCAGGTGAGGGGTT
>JADGAO010000163.1 GCA_015231995.1 Nitrospinota bacterium
CCGGCTGGCAGTGGGATGGATTTTTTATGAGTGGAAACTCCTTCGACCACTTCGATACGCGCTTCCGCCGCTCCACCTGAGATTTGAGCGGTGACGGCTATCTTGGCCGGGTCAATAGATGCGGGCCGGTCATATGATTTCTCCAGCGCAAGCTTCCCGTCGAAAAGTATTTTCACCCCGCTTTGATCGTGGGTGTCGTATGTCACCACGACTTTGGAAAGCGATGGCTCTTCCAGAGAATACGCGGTTCTCTTCCACAGAAACTCCATGCAGGGTATCGCCAGAGCCGTGGAGAAGGCGACCAACGCCGCCTGCGCCAGATTCCGGCGCGTCATCCGAGTTCCATCGCCGTCATGTTTCACGCCGCCTGCGCGCAACTCCTCCGCAAAGCCCGCCAGCGCCCGCTGTAACCCTTCGCGGTCGCCCGGTTGAAGCCATGCGAAACCAACCTTGTCCCTCTCCACACGTTTACGCAGGAACGGCCTGCGTTCGTGCCCGATTCTCGCAGATGCGTGGGACGCCCCCAACCTGCCCGAACACGAAAATGGCGCGCAAACCGCCACTATCACGCCTGTCGCGCCGTTTCGCAGGTCGTCGTCAATCCATCCCGGATAGACCTGCCCGCCACAGGCCACGCTCACGATTGTGACGCCGGGAATAGCCAGAAGTTCGCCTCCAGAGCCATCTTTGGCGATGTTCCCGCATACATACGCCATCACTCGCCCGGCGCAAGGTTGCGCCTCCGCCCGGATAGCCTCGACGCTACGGCGCGTTATATCCAGCGCATGGAATCCGCATGAGCCTACGCAGACGCCACAGTCTATGCATTTTTCAGTTTCCACCGTTACGACCCACGGCCATCTGCTTTCACTCGGGCGCGGGGCCATGCTCATGGCTTTGTAGGGGCAATCCTTCGCGCAAAGGCCACAACCGACGCAGGCTTCTTCGTGTACGTTGACGACGTTCCTTTTTCCCTTCCGGGTCAGAAGATAGGGGATGATCCCAAGCAGAGCCAGTAAAACGACAGCAACGCCCCAGAAAACAGGCATTGGCGTGAAGGTGGAAAGGGCCGCAGGGAACATCTGTAGCCAGTCGAATGCGACCGCGCCCGGAGCCTTCGAAAAATCCGCCCGCGCAAGGCTCGTCGCCGGAGCCACCGCATACGCCACAACAAGCCCCGCCAGCAAAGCTGTGATGGTTATGTTTTTCGGCCACACCCTCGGCTCGTTAAGCCGCGCCGTGTGCCCCGCAAGCGCCGCCACCGCGATAAACGGCGGAACCAGATGCGCCGCCAGCAGTAGGAGCATTGTCCCTTCCGAAGTCTCATTCCCCGGCGAAAACGCCCGAACCCCCTCGGCTCCGAAGAACAGGTCTATCAACGGCGCGAAGACCGATAGCAGAGCCTGCGAACGGATATCCATCGGAAGGATGTAGCCGGTCACCCCCTGCCACATGGCGAACGCCACAAGAGCCGCCCCAAGAGCGAACGGCGTCCATCGCCCCATCCCGTATTTGCGCAGGATGAAAGCGCGAACCGCATGAACCGTAACGAAGATGATGAAAAGCTCCGCGCTCCCTCGATGGGCGCTCCTCATCAGGCCCACCAGCGACAATCCGGCCTCTTCCGCCAGGGCCTCGTAGGCTCTTGCGATGTCCAGCGGATAGAAAGGGAAAAGTATCAATCCCGTCACCGCCAGTATCGTCAGCAGGAGGAACGAGAAAGGCCCGGACATCGAGATCATGCCCGGCTCGGGCCGGATGATTTTAGGGACAGGATGGCTCATGGACGGCTGTTATCGCCAGCGTTTTTACATCCGGTTTCGCTGATGAAGGTATGGCGCGGGTTGCGCCCGTAATCACTCATCAATCCCGGTCGTCCTGTGCGTAGGCCAACGCCGTCCATACGGCAAACGCTATGAAGGGAGTATAGAAAACGGCCGTGGATTCCTCCGCCAGCCCCAACACCTGGTCGGCGAACCCGATATACGGCAGGACAACCCCGGCGAGCGCCCCGACAAGCGCCGCCCCTCCGGCTTTAAGAGACGATTGGCCGAATCCTTTCGCCGCGACGTATGCGACACCGGCGGCCAGCCCCACAGGGACGGCCCGGATGAGGTATGAGATGAGCTGGAACGGGGGCGTTATGTTATCTTCCAGCAAACTGTATTCGATGTACGACGCGCCCATGCGCGATGAGACGATGCCGAGGACAAAACCCGTGGCAAAACCGGCGAACGCTGAAATCACTCCGTACCTGGCGTAAGCGGGTATCCCGCCCGCCAACGCGCAAACAAGCATGACCGTCAGCCTGTTATAGGCAAGGCCCGTCTCCCCGCCCGCCAGGGCCGATTCGATGACCGCGCCCAACAGCCCGGCCACCGCCGCTCCGGCAAGGAGCTTGCCCTTCGAAGAAGAAAAGTCCACCTGTTCCATCAAAGACTTTTTTTCGACAGCGTTCCCGTGCGAATAAAGCGGGACGGAGACACTGCTTTCCATATTTTCCTGCTGGGCTTTAAGTTTCTCCCTCTCCCGCTCCAGCCGTTTAAGCTCGAAACCGATCCTTTTTTTCTCGTTCTCTACCTGCTTTTTTTCGCGGGAAACCTTCGCCTCGCTCATGTCCAGGTATACGGCCAGCGCGGATTTAAGCTCCTGGGCGTTCTGCAACCTTGCGTTCGGTTTTTTCTCCACGCACTGGTAAATGATTTTCATAAGCGGACGGTCAACGCCCTCCACCAGCGGCGGCGTAACCGTGCTGTGCATCTGTATGATCTCTTTCGTGGTTCCCTTCTTGAAAGGGTGCATCCCAGCGACCAACTCGTACAATGTAAGCCCAAGCGCGTAAATGTCCGTCCGGGGGTCGGGCATCGCCCCATCCAAGGTCTCCGGGGCTATATATGGCAGTGTACCGGCCAGTGGCGGCTTTTCCGCCGTCCCTTCGGACAGGGCGCGGGCTATGCCAAAATCCATCAGCTTGATGGAATTGGTCCCGGCCTGGATCATGATGTTGGCCGGCTTGATATCCCTGTGGATGACGCCGCTTGCGTGGGCGTATTCGAGGGCCTCGCAGATTTTGTAAGTTATCTGAGCCGCCAGTTTGGAGGGAAGTTTTTTATCGGGCCTGCTTTTTACGACGGATTCGAGCGTGCTTCCATCCACCAGCTCCATCAGCAAAAAGGCGTTCTGCCCGTCACGCTCGAAGTTTATCAGGCGCATGATGAGCGGGTGCGAAAGCTTCATGGCGACCAGAGCCTCCCGCTTGAGCTGTTCGACGGCCTTTTCGTTGAGGCTCATGCTCTGTTTGAGAAGTTTGATGGCCACTTTTTGTTGAAGCTGGGTGTCGAACGCGGCGTACACCGCGCCCATCCCGCCCTCGCCAAGTTTGCCGGTTATTTTGTACCGGGCTTTAAGTGAAGCCCCGGCGGACGGCTCTTGCGCGCCACCCTTATTAACCGTCTGGTCCAAGGAAATGGTCTTGCTGATGTCGTCGGCGAGCGATTCGCTTTCCCTTGCGTCCATCATTCCAGGCGCTTAGAGTTTTAAAGAATGCCCATTGGCTAAAGGGAAATTGTATCACCACATGCGGTTACTAAAAATACAATTTGTGGCGCCCCTGCGCGATTGTTCCTCCCTGAAACGGCGAAAAGCCCGGCGGTAGCGCAACCGCCGGGCCTTGAACGCCTTCGTCAAAGGAAAGGAGAGAGAATTAAATCGGCCCCTCTCGCGCCAGGTCAGCGTCCTGCCGGCCCCAGCCGAGAGAGTTGCCGTATAAAATCACCTTACAAGGCTAACCACTTCCTGCAACATGGTGTCCACTGTCGTTATGATCTTGGAGTTGGCCTGGTACGCCCGCTGGTCCTGGATCATGTTGACGAACTGTTGCGACAAGTCCACGCTCGACAATTCCAGCGACGAGCCGTAGATGGTTCCGAAACCGCCCGCCTTGGCCGTGCCCATTATCGGCTGGCCGGACTGGCTTGTTTCCGCGAACATGGAGTTGCCCTGCCTCGAAAGTCCCCACGGACTCAGGAAGTCCGCAAGCTCTACCTGGCGCAGTTTCTGGGTCTGACCGTTTGAGAACAGGCCGGAGATAATTCCCGTATCGTCCACCGACAGTCCTCTTAGGACGCCTGTGGTATAACCGTCCTGCACCATCGTATTCGTAACCGATCCGGCGGCGTATCCGGTGATATCACCGTGCGAGACGCCGGTGACGGGATTGTAAAGCTCCCAGTTTATTGTCAACGGCGCGGAGCCGGATGGGAACCCGCTTATCGTCAACGGCTGGTCGGCCGCAGGGAGCGTCATCACGCCTGTGCTACTGAAAGTCATCGTCCCGGAAAGTCCCGCGCCAGACAGGGTGGTTCCTGCGGGGCCGCTGGCCACATAGTGCCACGACTGCGCCGGAGCCAGATTTTTTGTGAATGTGTAGGTTACCGTCACCGTCTCGCCGAGGGCGTTATAAGCATTGAACGACGAAGAGAACGTGGTGGCGGCGGAGGCCGCGGAATTGAGGTTGATCCCCAGGCGGAAAGTGGTTGTGGCTTTCGGCACGCTCTGCACGCCGGTTATGTCAATGTCCGAGGCGGCTCCCGACTTGGTGGTATTGCCCGCGCTGTCGGTGCTGAGGGCGTACCCCTGCACTATGAAACCGCTGGGGTTGACCAGCTTGCCCTTGTCGCTGATTATGAACTGCCCGGCCCGGGTGTAGTAGTTGCCGCCGTTGGTGGCGTCGCGCACCACGAAAAATCCGGCGCCCTGGATGGCCATGTCGGTGGCGTTGCCGGTGGTCTCAAAAGCGCCCTGCGCGAAGGAGGCCTGCACCCCTTTGATCGCCGCGCCGCGCCCGAACTGCATTGTAGTAGAGCCGTTGGCCACGGAATTGGCCAGGATGTCGGCGAATATGGTTCTGTTCCCTTTGAAACCCACGGTGTTCACGTTGGCTATGTTGTCGCCGGTCACGTTCATGGCGTTACCGAAGGATAACAGCCCGGAAACACCGGAGTACATTGCGCTTGAAAGACTCATTGTATAATCCCTCCTTTGACTTTAATTGACGACGGCCTGGTTCTGTGAATTCGACGCTGACGACGGGTTTGCGCCCGGCGTTACAGCGGTTGCGCTTGGAGCGTTGTTTACTTCGACTATCTCGCTGAGCATGAACTTGAGGTCGCCTATATGGACATAGGCCACTCCTTTGTCGAAAGATATCGTCGTTGCGATTCCCTTGGCGTAAGTGGTCACATCCAGCTCTTTTCCGCTGGAGTCTTTCGCCTGCACGTTGTAGCTGTACATCCCGTCGGGCAGTGGGGAGCCTGAATCGGAGTTGCCATCCCACTTGACGGCCTGGGGACCTGCCGACATCGCGCCGGAGGTTATCGTCCGCACGACGTTGCCGTTCTCGTCTTCCACTGTGATGCTCACCGTCGAGGCGTTGCCGCCCAACTCCAGAGCGATATCGCCGGCTTTGCCGCCCTTGACGTATGTGTTGTGCCCCTGCACGGTGACCTCTTTGCCGATTAGCGAAAGGGCCTGCGCGCTGGTGGTGGAGTTGGAAGCCGACAGCAGATTCGTAAGCCCGGTGTTGATATTCATCAACTGTTCGAGCGAGGAGAACTGCGCCATCTGCGCCGTCAACTGCTGGTTGTCCATCGGGTTGGTCGGGTCCTGGTTTTTCATCTGCGTCACGAGTAGTTTCAGGAATTCCGACTGGCCCATCGCGCCTTTGCCCTTCACGTCTTTCGCGGCAGTGGCGGAAGCGCCCTGCCCTGCCGACGCCGACGCCGCGACCGCCGCCTGCGCTGAATTCGATGAAACTATCATGACTTCATTCCTTCCTATGCGACCACGTTCAAAAGGCCGCTGTGCCCGTAAGCTCTCACTCTGGCTGGAGCGGATTCGTCCACAGCCGCCACTGGCGAGTTAGCCGTATGTCCATGGCCTCTGCGCCCGCTATCGCCGTGGCTCTGGGAGCCTGCGTTCTGCGCCATGCTGTCGTTCTTGAACTGGAAACCCTGCTCGCCGCCGACGGTGACGGATATTTCGTCCACCTTCAGCCCGCTCGCGTTAAGCGAGCGTTTGAGGGCCTCGATGTTGCCATCTATCGCCTGTTTGACGTCATGATTGTCGGCCACTATCGCCGCGCGCACGACGCCTTCTTTAATTTCTATACGCATGTCAACCCGGCCAAGCGTGGGCGGGTCGAGCTTTATCACCATGTTTGACGAACCGTTGGGCCTTACGATGACCCTGGATTTTTCGACGACCTGATCGAGCACCATCCGCTCGAACGTCTGGCGGGATGTACTGGCCGGCCGCGCGTTTGCCGGAGCCTGAGCCTGGTCGGTCTTGCCTGTTTGAGTGTTTACGCCGGAGGCCTGATCGGTTTCGTTCGTCAGGTTCTGAATGGTCAAGGCGGGTTTTGAGACCGCCTGTTGTGGCGCGGCTTCTTTCAACCCCTGGGCGCTTTGCGCCAGGGATGCAGGGTCGGCCAGCTTGAATGAATCCAGGGCGGAAACTTCCGGTTTGGAATCACCCGCTGGCGCTGTCGTTAAAATCGAGGCCGTGGAGGACCCCGTGTTGGAACCCATTCCATTCGATCCGTCTTTCGCGTTGGATGAGCCGTTCTGCAAACCGGAATTATCCGGGGAGACGTCTACGCTAGAAGCCTGCGAAGCCACAGCGTCTTTGGAGGCTTTCATACCGTTAAGGGTGGGCGTAGAAGAATCGTTTTTCATGTTGGCGGTTGATTCGCCAGCGGATATGGTTTTAGCGTCCGCAAGAGCCGCCGCCTTGTCCGCCAATGCGGAAAGGAATTTCCCATTCTCCTCGCCGCCTATGCCAAGTGAGACAAGAGCGGAGCCGATTGCTTTTGAATCGCCGGAGATAAGAGCCAGCTTCAAATCTTCCGGGACAGCCCCGGCAAGGTCAACGCCCGGTTTCAATCCGCTCATATCAGCCAGATTCAATCCGAGCTTGGAGAGCAGGTCGCCAAGATTCATGTTGTCAAGATTGGCGATAATGGAATCGTAGGCTTTGGGGTCGTTCTTTTTGAGCTTTTCTATCTTGTCGGCGAGGATTTCTTCGTCAGCCTGTTTCGCCTCTTTGACGGAAGAATGATTCTCTTTTTTATTCCTGCCGGATTTGGCGACGGCGGCGGATTTGGTTTCCTTGTTCAGCCTGGAAGTCTCCGCCTCTTTACCGGCGTCGCTTTCGTTGCGTTTGCCCTCATTGGCTTCGTTCGTATTCTGGATGGCCTTTGTGGAGTTTTCCATGGACGAGTCGAAAATTTTCTGGAAAGCGTTATCGCTAACCGCTTTACCTGTCGCGCCCACTTGTATTAAGGATGTGGCGCCTTTCATGAACAGATCAGCTAAAACCGGTATAGTCATTTTCTCTCTCCCTAACTCAATGTCACTTTGCTTCTTGCCAATAATGTTTACAAAGGCCGTGCCAAAGGTAAAAAATAGAAAAATATCTTTATTTATCAATTGGTTAATATTTTTCAAGATCGCGCTAAAGTTTTTGGGGCGCTCTGCCGACGGCAAATGCTTCCCCTCTACAGGCAAAAGCTTTAGGGGAGAGAGAGGTATCGCAGGGGTCTTTTCGAAAGGAGAGCTTTTGCGACCGTTGTCATCCTGAGGGAGTCCTCGACCGCAGGATCAAAATAAAATGGAATATTCTATTTGATGGATTCTTCGCGTTGCTCAGAATGACATGTTGTTCTCATCCTGAGGGACCCTCGGCGACCGCAGGATCAAAGTAGAATAAATTGTTTATTGCTGTCCGAGGTCTTCTTCGCCTCGGACTCCTAATCCCGGATTCCGAAGTTGAAAACGCTTTGGCTCCTGATTGCTTTGTTTTTCATT
>JADGAO010000164.1 GCA_015231995.1 Nitrospinota bacterium
TTGCTGTCAAACGCCTCAAATATGTGCTATAAATTAAGCGAACGTATATATTTGCTAGAGTTGGCGGGTAACAATGTTTTCCCCTGCCGCGTTCGACACTGGTTGCATTTTTTTGAACCAATAAATTTCGAACGGGGGTTGTCTTGAGCCGCGAGTTGCGCAGACCCGGCGTAAAAACCGGAGAGCCTGAAAGCGGATGCCGATAGCTCCCACCTGGTAATCCAGGTTCAAAAATATGGGCTGGAACGGCGCATGGCGGGGGGAGTTTTTTTGCAAGTGATTTTTTTAATGAAGCCGTTCGATTTTTAACGGAATCTATAGCATGCTTTTGCATCTTTTTACAGCCGGGGTTCTATTGGCCTCCGTTTCTATTGCCTGGGCGCTCATCTCGCCGGGGACATTGAAAGTGGGCGCCATGTCTGTGGCTTCGGCTGTCCGGTTCAGGGGGAAATTGTCCGTTGTGGGGGATTTTTTAAACTCCGTCCACAACGGCGCATTTGTGTCAGGCCTCGCCACTCCACATCTCTTTCATGCGCCGCGCCTGGCGTGTGTGGACGATGTCCGGCTGGCGTTGACGCAGAAAATAACCAGAAAAAACTCGTTGGGTTTTAACGGTTACCCTCCTTACCGGCGTTAAAAATCTTCCGGCTTCCGCTTTTTGATACGCCCGCCCAGCGGGTCAACGTCAATTATGTTGGAAAGGCTGGATTTCTATGGAATTAGCTCTCGTCACGGCTTTGGCCGGGATTGTTCTGGGTTTTGCCGGTGGTTATGTTTACAGCAACCTCATCGGCTCAAAAAAAACCGAGGACATGCTCGCCCTGGCCAACTCTAAAGCTCAACAGGTAACCTCCCAAGCCAAAAAAGAGGCCGAAACGATCCTCAAAGAGGCGCAACTTGGCGCCAAGGAAGCCACTCTCAAAGCGCAGACGGATTTCGACTACAAGATAACCGAGCGCAAAAACGAGATCGAACAGCTCGAAAAACGTTTCCTTAGCCGCGAAAAACTTCTCGATAAGAAGCTCGAGCAGATGGAACGGCAGGAACGCGAAATGTCCAAAAAAGAAACCCGCGTCGGCGAGCTTGAGCGTTCCCTGGAGAAAAAGACGCAGGATTACGACCGGATAACGCAGGAAATATCCTCCAAGCTCCAGGAAACTGCCCAGATGACCGTGGAAGAGGCCAAAGAAGAGTTAAAGAACAAGTTCTACGACGAGGCCCGCATCGAGGCCGGTTCGATGGCCAAAAAGATTGAAGACATGGCGAAAGCCGAAAGCGTCGAGAGAGCCCAGCGGGTAATCGCAGAGGCCGTACAGCGTTGTTCTTCCGACTATGTCGCGGAGAACACCGTCTCCGTGGTGGACCTGCCCAACGACGAGATGAAGGGAAGAATCATCGGAAGGGAAGGCCGCAACATCCGAGCGCTGGAAGTGGCCACAGGCGTTGACCTGATAATTGACGACACGCCCAACGCGGTCATACTCTCCAGCTTCGACCCGGTGAAAAGAGAGATCGCCCGGCTTACGTTGGCCCGGCTCATCACGGACGGCAGGATACATCCCGGCAGGATAGAAGATACGGTCGAGAAGATCGGCAAGGAAGTCGGCAACCGGATGAAAGAAGAAGGCGAACGCGCCTGTTTCGAGCTTGGCCTAGACGGCATCCACCCGGAGCTTATTAAGATTCTGGGCCGTCTCATGTTCCGCACCAGCTATTCGCAGAACGTGCTTAAACACTCACTGGAGGTCGGCTACCTTGCCGGCATGATGGCCGCCGAACTTGGGCAGAACGTGAAACTGGCCAAGAGGGCCGGGCTACTGCACGACATCGGCAAAGCCGTTGACCACAACGTCGAGGGGACGCACACGCAGATAGGTTTCGACCTTGCGCGAAAACACAACGAGCCGAAGGTAGTCCTCAACTCCATCGCGTCGCATCACGAAGACACCCCGCCGGAATCGGTGATAGCCGTGTTGGTGGCGGCGGCGGACGCGCTTTCCGCGTCACGGCCCGGAGCCAGGCGCGAGATGCTGGAGAATTACATCAAGCGGATGCAGAAACTCGAAGAGATCGGCGCATCTTTCCCCGGCGTGGAAAAAACCTACGCGATACAGGCCGGACGCGAAATACGCGTCGTGGTCAAATCCGACCTGGTAAAAGACGCTGAGACTTTCTTCCTCGCAAAAGATATCGCAAAGAAGGTGGAAGCGGAGCTGGCGTATCCCGGCGAGATAAAAGTCACCGTCATCCGCGAAACCCGCGTGACCGACGTGGCCCGATAACCCCGGCGCATAGCGGAAATGAAAATACTTTTCATCGGGGACGTTTTCGGAAAATCGGGCAGACGCGCGTTGAAGACCGGGCTTGCCAACGTGGTGGCGATGTTCAAGGCCGATTTTGTCATCGCCAACTGCGAAAACCTCGCAGGCGGATTCGGCTTTACGAAGGAGACTCTCAACGAGGTGCTCTCCACCGGGGTGGACGCTGTCACCACCGGCAACCATGTGTGGGACAAAAAAGAGGCTCTCGACATAACCGCTTCCGACCATCGTGTTTTGCGTCCGGCCAATTACCCCGATGGCGTGCCCGGCCGGGGTTCGGGCGTGTTCACTTCCAAATCCGGCGTGAAAGTGGGCGTGATAAACCTGATGGGACGGGTTTTCATGGATTCGCTCGACTGCCCCTTCAAGGCCGCCGAACGCGAACTTGCGAAAGTTTCCCTCGACGCGAAAATTATCCTTGTGGACATACACGCCGAAGCCACGTCGGAAAAACAGGCGATGGGGCATCTGCTCGACGGCAGGGTCACCGCAGTTGTCGGCACGCATACGCATGTGCAAACGGCTGACGAACGGCTGTTAATGCGCGGAACCGCGTTCATAACCGACGTGGGGATGACCGGGCCGATTCATTCAATAATCGGCGTGCGGCCGGAGATCATAATGAAACGGTTCATGCTCAAGCTCCCCGAACGCTTCGAAGAAGCCCACGGCCCCGCCCAGTTCAACGCCGTGCTTGTGGAAGTGGACGATGAGACAGGAAAGGCGAAGGGGATAAAGAGGATACAGACAAGCGAGGAGTGAGGATTTGTATTATCCTAGCTGTTATTGATCTTAGGACATGGATAGCAGGAGTCCCATGAGTTCCAGTCATTGGAGAACATATCTTGGCGAGATGGAGCGCTCGCTTTGCCGTGGGGACTCCACAGAGCATACCCACCGCCCTGCGTTAAAAACCCTTATCGAACAACTTGGCGCAGGGCTCACCGCCACCAACGAACCAAAACAGTGCGACGCTGGCGCTCCTGATTTTATCGTCATGCGAGGCGAGGTCCCTATCGGCTATGTTGAGGCGAAGGATGTCGGAAAAAGCCTCGATGTGACGGAAAAATCCGAACAACTCGAACGATACCGCGAGGGTCTCTCCAACCTGATACTAACGGACTATCTGGAGTTCCGCTGGTATCGTGATGGCGAGTTGGCGATGGAACCGGCGCGTATCGCAAGGGCGGACTCGAAGGGAAATCTCACACTCGACATCGAGGGGGTAAAACACGCCGAATCGTTGTTCGAATCGTTTTTCATTGCCAAGGCTGTCACCGTCTCGTCGCCAAGGGAACTGGCCGAGCGGATGGCGCGGATTGCCCGGTTACTTCAAGACGCCATCGGCAAGGCGATGAAAACCGAATCGAAAGAGACCGGCCCGCTCCACAGCCAGTTGGAAGGTTTCCATCGTGTCCTTCTACACGATCTCACCGAAGCGCAGTTTGCGGACATGTACGCGCAAACCGTCTGTTATGGCCTATTCGCCGCTCGCACAAATCACACTGGTCAAGAGCGGTTCACCCGCCAACATGCGCCGTATGAACTGCCTAATACCAACCCGTTTCTTAAAAAGCTGTTCTCACAGATTGCCGGGCCGGATATGGCGGAAAGCATCGCATGGGCGGTGGACAACCTGACGGAACTGCTGAACGCCGCCGATATCGGCGCGATTCTGAGAGATTTCGGCAGACGCACACTGAGGCAAGACCCTGTGGTGCATTTTTACGAAACATTCCTTGCCGCCTACGACCCAAGGATGCGGGAACTGCGCGGCGTCTATTACACCCCGGAGCCGGTGGTCTCTTATATCGTCCGTTCCATTGACCATATTTTGAAGAGCGACTTCGGGCTGGAACAGGGATTGGCCGATCATTCCCGTGTGGAAGTGGATACTGGCTCTGGTAAAAAGACTGTACACAAAGTCCAGATACTCGACCCATCTACAGGAACGGGAACTTTCCTGCATGGCGTGGTTGACCACATTCACGAGACTTTCAAGGGCGCCAAGGGAATGTGGTCCGGCTATGTCGCCACAGAGCTTTTGCCACGCCTGTACGGGTTCGAATTGTTGATGGCCCCTTACGCTGTGGCGCATATGAAACTTGGCATTCAGTTGGCTGAAACCGGATACGATTTCAAAAGCGGCGAGCGGTTGAATGTTTATCTCACCAATACGCTTGAAGAGGCGGTTGTCCTTCAAAATCCGGGGGCATTTGACCGTTTCCTCAACGAGGAACGAGACGCCGCCAACCGTGTGAAAAAAGACGCGCCAGTGATGGTGGTTTTGGGCAACCCCCCATACTCTGGTCACTCCGCCAACATAGGCCAATGGATGACCAATCTTTTGCGTGGCGTTGACAGCACAGCGAAAGTATCGAAAACGCACAGCTATTTTCACGTTGATGGTAAAGAGCTTGGCGAGCGGAACCCAAAATGGCTCAACGACGACTATGTGAAATTCATCCGGTTCGCCCAGTGGAGAATCGAGCAGACTGGTTATGGGGTTTTAGGTTTTATCACCAACCACGGGTATCTGGATAATCCGACCTTCCGTGGAATGCGCCAGAGCCTGATGGACACTTTCGATGACATTTACATTCTAGACCTGCACGGCAACGCCAAGAAGAAGGAGACGGCCCCGGATGGCGGTGAAGACAAGAATGTTTTCGACATCCAGCAGGGAGTCTCCATTGGTATTTTCGTGAAGAGGAAAGGGAAAAAGACGACACCGGCAACTGTCCGCCATGCCGACCTTTGGGGAGCGCGGGAGAAGAAAGACTCCGCCGGACGAATAATAAGTGGAAAGTACGCATGGCTGGCGGAAAAGGATGTTTCTTCAACCAGGTGGAAGAAATTGAAGCCACATACGCCACATTACCTTTTCATCCCCCAGGACGAACGGTTGCGAAAGGAGTACGAAGCAGGCTGGTCAATTAAAGAAATCATGCCAGTAAACAGTGTGGGTATAACTACCGCCCGCGACGATCTTACTATTGCATTTGATGAAGAAGAGATATGGAAGAGGGTAAAGGATTTCGCCAGATTGCCGGTGGAGGAGGCGCGGTCGAAATACGATTTGGGAAATGACGCCCAAGACTGGAAGGTCTCGCTCGCCCAAGAGGATCTGCGAAAGAGCGGATTGAAGAAAGAACTGCTGAAGCCTGTTTTGTATCGCCCGTTTGATACGCGGAACACTTATTACACGGGAGCTTCAAGAGGATTCCATTGCAGGACGCGCGAAGATGTCATGCGCCACATGCTGGCGGGGAGAAATTTGGGGCTTTGCACAACGCGCTCGATTGAAATTGGCAGAGGTTGGGAACATTCTTTTTGCACGAAAAATCTGATTCAACATCATACTGTTTCAATAAAGGAGGTGAATTATCTTTTCCCCCTCTACCTCTACCCCAACAAAAAAACAAACGGTGATATATTCACCAACGGGTTGGCGAAACATGTGAATCTCGCCCCAGAGTTTATCGCCGAGTTTGAACAAAAACTCTCCATAAAATTCATACCGGATGGCAAGGGGACGCTTCGCAAAACCTTTGGGCCGGAGGATGTGTTCCACTACATCTACGCGATTTTCCATTCCCCTACATATCGTGACCGCTACGCCCCATTCCTGAAAGGCGATTTCCCCCGTGTGCCGCTTACCGCCAATGTGGAACTGTTTAAAAAACTGGCGAGACTTGGCGAACGGTTGACGGCTTTACACCTGATGGAAGCAAGCGGCTCTGCGCTTCCATTATTTCCAGTGATGGGGGACGGCGTTGTCGAAAAACCCCGTTACACCCAGCCAGGAGATGGGGCGGATGAAGGCAGGGTTTTTATCAACAAGACACAATACTTTGCGCCGGTTCCGCCGGAGGTCTGGAATTTCCACGTTGGCGGTTATCAGGTGGCGGAGAAGTGGTTGAAAGACAGGAAAGGCCGACAGCTATCTTTTGTGGAGCTTGAACATTACCGCAAAACCATCGCCGCGCTTGCGGAAACAATCGCACTGATGGGCGAGATAGACACCGCCGTCGAAGAACATGCAGGTTGGCCTATCGGTTAAATTAAAAAACCCCTCGGCCCTTTGGGCGCTCCTCTTTTGTGAGGAGTGGTAAAGGATTTGGCGGGGTGAAGAACACCGCCGCCGAGCTTATTACAGCCGCCTCCCCGGCGGCGCTCCAGCAAGCTCAGGGTAAGCTCCGCCGAAGAAACTATCAGAGTTTGTCATTCTGAGCGTAATGTCATTCTGAGCGATAGCGAAGAATCTCTCCTCAACTTCGGAATACGGGTTAAAAAGATCTTCAATAAAAACATTAATGTCATCGGGATCGTTCGGATCATTAAACCCATCGCGGCTAGGTTCAGGGTCAACCTGGATTGAAGGAACAAGGTTCGGGTCATCGGTAGTGGTGGTAGTATTCGAGCCACCGCCATAGCCACAGGCCGCCAAAGCGGTTGAAAGAGTCAGAACCGCAGAGAGTTTAAATCCACTTTTCATGGCTCCCCTTTTCCTCAAAAATAATCTGGGGATAGAATATTTATGCCTATCCTCGCTATCATTTTTACAAGGGTTGCTGAGACACTCGTATTGACGTCCTTATTTATGATTTTACGCTATGCAGAATTTCAAAACCATCTAGCAACGCGCTGATTCCTCCGGGAATTGATGCGAGCGGAGGGGGTTTGCGTATAAGATACGAGTGTGTGACAGCAATGGATTAAGATGACGATTTCTAAAATGACCGGTCTTGTGAAAAGAGTATGGGCCAATGCGGAAGCGTTATCAGGCCTGCTGGACTCCAGCGCTTTCGTTGAGGATATCTCGCCCGATTCCCTGAAAAAGTTGGGGGCGCAAGCCGTGATTCTCGACCATGACGGCGTTCTTGGGCCGATACGTAGCCAATCCCCCGATGGGATCGGGGAAAAGCTTATCCACGCGCTGGTCGAGGCGTTTGGCGTGGGAAAAGTATTTATACTTTCCAACACTAAGAGCACGCGGGAGTCCCGCCGTGACATGTACGAAGCCCGCTACAAAACCGTGACCTATCTCATGGCGTCACGCAAACCGGACCCGGAAGGCTTGAAAATGGCGGTTACGCTTTCCGGCGTTCCTTCCGGAAAAATCGCAGTGGTGGACGACGGGATTCTCACAGGGGGGCTGATGGCGGTGGAGAACGGCGCGATCCCGGTTTATGTCACACGCAGGCGGATAGATGAAAACACTACGGAGAAGGCCGGAAGGTTGCTGGTAACCATTCCACAGGTCGCCTTCGTCCGCCTGGTGGCGTTTTCTAAAAAGATATTTGCGTGACTTTATTTTTGTTATCCGGGAAGTTCCTTGTTGCTGTCCGAGGTGTTCTTGTACATTTGCAGGGCGAAGCGAAGGCTCCATTCTTTTTCCCTCCCCTTAGAAAGGGGAGGTGGCGCGTAATCGCGCCGGAGGGGTAGCC
>JADGAO010000165.1 GCA_015231995.1 Nitrospinota bacterium
CTTCGAGTTGTTCATCAAAGACGCTCTACTCAAGTTTCAAGGCTGGAACCGCCCGTCAACACAGTGGTTCAAGGCTGTTTTGAAAAACGATTACAAACGCAAAAAGGCCGAGCGGGAGGAATATGTCCCGGTGTTTATCGAGTGGGACGAGGCAAACTTCGTGGCGAACAGGCCGCCGTATAACGGGTCGGGCCATTTCCACGCGCTCACCGGAGCCAACGGATTGATGAAAGTTCCGATCGGCGTAAAAGAGATCGGCGGTGGCGACATGCCGGAAGTCAAATTTATCAGAGGCGCAATCTGATGCAGGAAAACGCAACAACGCCGCTGATTGACCGGTTCAACCGCCGTATCGAATACCTCCGCATGTCGGTGACAAGCAGATGCAACCTTAGTTGCTCGTACTGCGTCCCAGCGGGCAAACTTAGCGATAACGGCGGTTGCGACATGCTCAGTTTCCGCGACCTGCTTTTCATCGCAGACGTATTCGCCCGGCTTGGCGTCCGCAAGGTTCGAGTGACCGGCGGCGAGCCGCTTGTGCGGAAGGGAATCGAAAAATTCATCGCGCAGTTGGCCGAAACTCCTGGCATTGACCGACTAGCTCTCACAACCAACGGAGTCATGCTTGCCCAGATGGCCCACAGTCTCAAGAGCGCTGGCCTTAAGGCCGTCAACGTGAGCCTGGACACGTTCGACCGTGAAAAATACGCAAGAGTGACCGGACACGACGGACTTAACAACGTGCTGTCAGGTCTGAACGCGGCCATTGACGCGGGAATCGAATCGGTGAAGCTTAACGTCGTGGTCATGAAGGGCGTCAACGACGACGAGTTGGAAAAGTTCGCCGGATACACCATCCGCAACAAAATCCAGGTGCGTTTCATCGAGTTCATGCCGCACACCAAAGGCGCGTGGAACGCCGGACAGTACATGCCGGTTGAGGATGTGAAAAAAAGGATCGAGGCTTTGGGCGCGCTGATACCCTGTAGCAGGGAGCAATGGGGCGGCCCGGCGAGAATATACCGTCTGGATGGGGCGCAAGGCGAGATAGGGTTCATATCCGCAGTGAGCCGTCATTTCTGCTGGGAGTGCAACCGGCTCCGTATCACGGCGGATGGAAAGCTATTAACCTGCCTGTTCGAAGGGTCTGCCTTGGATTTGCGGAGCCTGCTGGAGTCCGGCGCGTCTGCGGAGCGCATATCAACCGCGATAAAGGAGGCGCTGATGGGCAAGTGGGAAGCGCGGCCCGGATTCGACAGTAATGTAAATGACGCTCAGGGACAGGTGGCCATGCGTCACATAGGCGGCTGACCACGCGCGTATTTTGTGAGATAAACTTCGTCATGGCAAGATTACGGTTGTTCGCGGCTGTCCGGGAGAAAGCTGGCGTGGACGCGCTTGATGTCGCGCTGGCGGAGCCGCTTCCACTGCGGGATTTTTTAACGCTCGCCTCCGAAAAGGCAGGAGTCGCTCTGCCGGTCATCATGAACAACTCCCTCCTTTACGCAATCAACGGCAATGTGCGCGGCCTTGATTCCCCCGTCGGCCCGTCCGACGAGGTGGCTGTCCTGCCCCCGATGTCCGGCGGGGTGTGACATGGCGCGAATACAGAAAGAGGATTTCGACGCCGCCGTAGAAATCCGCCGCCTGACTGCAAACGATTATCGCGTAGGCGGGATTGTCACATTCATCGGCGTGGCGCGGGGCGAGTCGCGCGGGGAGGATATCGTCCGTCTGGAATTCGAATGCTACCCGGAGATGGCCGAAAAGGAGTTGAACAGGCTCGAAGAGGAGGCCCGCGTAAGGTTCGACATTCTCAACTGCCTCGTCATTCACCGAGTCGGCGAAATCCCGGCGGGCGCCAACATTGTGCTTATAGTCGTAACCTCTGTCCACAGGGCGCAAGCGTTCGACGCATGCGAGTGGCTGATTGACGAACTCAAAAAGCGCGTACCCATCTGGAAAAAAGAATACGCCCATTCGGGAGCCTGGTGGGTTGAAGACCATCCGTAAATCCGTGAAAGCGTCGGGCCTTCCATGAACGCAAGCAATACCCCCATCGCCATTCTTGCAGGCGGGAAAAGCAGGCGGATGGGTCGCGACAAGGCGTTTGTGGAGCTGGATGGAACGCCGATGATCCAATGGGTAATTACAGCGGTGAAAGAATGTTCCGTCAATCCGCTCATCATCGCAAACGAGCCGGACAGATACGGCGGCTTCGGACTTCCGGTCTATCCAGACATCGTTCCCGGCATGGGGCCGTTATCCGGGCTTCATACCGCCTTTAGCGTGACCGGGGCCGACAGGGTGATGATCGTATCGTGCGACTCGCCGCTTGTAACGCCGGATGTAATAAATTTGATACTTAATTATCAATTCAACGGAGCGGAGGCCGTGATTCCATTCGTTGACGGACGCGAGCAGGGCCTGATGGCCGTTTATGCGAGAAGCGGGATTGAACGCTTCGCAGACCGCATCGCATCGGCGTCAATAATGTTCGACGAATTTCGGCTGGGACTGAACAGAATTTTCATCACAGAGGACGAGCTTCGCAAGGTTGATCCGTTTTTGCTGGCATTTTTAAACGTGAACACGCCGGAGGATATAGACGCGGCGGTCAGAAGTTTACCTAAATAAGACGCTTGATACGCATAGCGTGGAGAGTCATGCCTTCCCGTCCGAATAGACGTTCTGCTTAGGGCGACCCGGTGGGTTTGGCCCCCTGACAAGGGGGCGGCGAACGATAGTGAGCGGGGGTTTCTTGAACTACCCCTTTACCCCCTTTATCATGGGGACAGATTAAGAAGGGCGACCCACCGGGTCGCCCCTACAAAACGTTGAGAGCGAAGCATCCGTAGTTTGTTTAGCGGACGACTACCTTCCCATCGACAAAAATCACCTGATATAAAGCATTCCGGTGTATTCTATTTCCATGAGAAGGTCGTATCGAAGGGATATGCGAGAAAATGATTCAATTTGACCGTATTACCCAACAACCCGACGTAATGGGCGGCAAGCCCTGCATTCGTGGAATGAGAGTCACTGTCGGCATGATTGTCGGACAGGTGGCCGCCGGGCATGCTGTTGACGAGTTACTCAAGGAATACCCCTATCTTGAACGCGAGGATATTTCCCAGGCTCTTCGTTATGCCGCATGGTTGGCCGAGGAACGCGAGGTTGTGCTGGTAAAAGCATGACATGAAACTGCTCCTCGACATGAACCTGTCTCCGCGTTGGGTGGAACTTTTCAACACTTCGGAACTGCCAGCGCTGCATTGGTCATCGATAGGGCCAGCCAATGCGCGGGATTCTGAAATAATGGCTTATGCGGCGACGAACGATTTCGTCATTCTGACTCAAGACATGGATTTCAGCTCAATCCTGGCCGCGACACAAGGCGGCAAACCAAGCGTTGTGCAATTACGGGCGGATGACATCAACCCTGGCGTTATTGGGAAGCAAGTAATCACCGCCCTTCAGCAAATGAGCGCTGAATTAAAAGAAGGGGCCTTGATGACCATTGAACCTGATCGCCACCGCATACGCCTACTGCCACTTAAAACAAAATAGCTGAAAGAATCTTTTCTACCTCACCCTTTCGCGCCTGTTCTGCTCACTCCAAACTTTCGCAGAATCTGTAATGGGATATCCCATATACCTCATGATTTTACATGATTGTGGCATATTTTGATCGTCATGGCTCAAGATAAATCCATGTAATAGTGGATCGGGACATCCGTTCGAGGTGTTCTTGCAGAAAAACGGCTATGCTGTACAATTGCAAAAAGTCTTACAATACCTGGCGAAAAAGGGATATCTCACATTTAGAGGAATGAGACGATGCCGGTGATTTCCCTTTCCCCTCACAAAAAACTGTATATAGAAGGCGATGACCTTGAAAAGCATCCAGACTTGGTCCGCGCATTTCAGAGAGGATCAGGACATGGCCTTCTAGCCCTCGATGTCGGTTCCGGCCTGGTTACAGAACAAGACACATTCGCGTATTGGAAAGATTTTGCGCGGCTTTATTTATCGCTATTTGCATCCACTCCGAATCTTGAAAACCATGAGTTGACCATCGCCCCAATTCACATTGAACCTCACCCTGATGACACAAGCCGGATGCTGATGACCGTTCCGCCAATGAAGGGCGCCGAGTATGTCAATGAAGAATGTTTATCGTCTCTTTGGCTGGAGATGGAGGAGGCGCTAAGAACCGAGATTATCGAGTACGGCAAAGATATTCCTTCTTTCTTTTCCGCAAGACACTCCGGCTGGAGTTTGCTGGGCCGCGTTTGCTTTCACCTGGCGGAAAACAAGAACTCCAAAGAGACCCCCTTCGCATTTTTGGCCACTTACGCCCATCGGGCGTCAAAAGATGGCAAAGCCCAGCATCTGCCGTTAAGCCGCGCCCTGGAAGAGTATGCCGGAGCAAAACAAAAAAGTATCTTATTGAGGCTTCTTTCTCCGATTCATAAGGCGTCGCTGGAAAGTTCTTTTATCAAAGAATACGTGGATTCGGGGGATATTTTCCATCCAATGGCCTGGACCTCGAAGGAGACCTATCAATTCCTGAAGAATATCCCCATATTTGAAAAGGCCGGCGTCGTTGTCCGGGTTCCAAACTGGTGGAAGGCCAAGCAGGCCAACCGCCCCCAGGTAGCCATTCGTCTCGGCGAGAAGACGCCAAGCGGTATCGGGTTTGACGCTTTGGTCGATTTTTCTATGTCGGTCATGCTAGGGCAAGACGAACTGAATGAAAAAGAGATTCAGGATTTATTAAATCAAAGCGACAACCTTGTTTTTTTTAAAGGCCAGTGGGTCGAGGTTGATAAAGACAAGTTTAACGACATATTGTCCAAATGGAAATCCGTCGCCAGGTCAGTCAAAGATGGTGGAGTGACCTTCGCCGAAGGAATGCGTTGGCTCGCTGGCGTTGGCGAAGCCATGTCAGACGCCGACACGAAAGACGTTCAATCGCTCACCCGCATTATTCCCGGGAAATGGCTAACCCGGACGCTTGAACATATTCGTAGCCCGGAAGCCGGTCGCCTGGCCGGAAAGATTCTGGGAGCCAATCTCAAAGCGGAGCTACGGCATTATCAACGCCAGGGAGTTCATTGGCTCAGCCTGTTGAACCAAATGCGGCTGGGGGTGATTCTTGCCGACGATATGGGTTTAGGGAAAACGATCCAGGTTATTTCCCTGCTACTGCTCAAGCGGCATTCATCGAATGAAAGGCCCAAATCCCTGCTCGTCGCTCCTGCGTCCCTGCTTGGAAATTGGAAGGCGGAACTCGACCGCTTTGCGCCGTCGTTAAAATACTGGATCGCGCATCCATCAGGCCAAGGGAACAAAAAGCCGGAGAACATGGCGTTTGATCTCGCCATTACGACCTATGGTTCCGTTGCGCGTTTGCCATGGTTGTCCGAACAAGAATGGGACATCATCGTCGCCGATGAGGCTCAAGCTATTAAAAATCCCACAGCCAAGCAGACAAAGGCGATTAAAGAGCTAAGGGGCGGACACAAGATTGCGTTGACCGGCACCCCCGTGGAAAACCATCTTACCGATCTTTGGTCTTTATTTGATTTCGTATCTCCCGGCCTCCTTGGTTCCGCCAAATATTTAGAGACATTCGTCAAAAAGAAGAATAAGGAAGGCGATAGCCCTTACGCCCATTTGCGTCAGCTTGTCCGCCCGTACATTTTAAGGCGGCTTAAAACCGACAAGAGCGTAATCAGCGACCTTCCTGACAAGACCGAAATGAAGTCCTACTGCCAGTTGTCCAAAGCCCAGATCGCCCTCTATCAAAAGTCCGTCGAATCGCTGGCAAAGGATATTGTCAGCGCTGACGGGATCAAACGGCGCGGTATCATCCTTTCTTACCTTATGCGGTTCAAGCAGATTTGCAACCACCCTTCCCAGTTTGTGAAACGGGCCGATTTTCCGATCCATGAAAGCGGCAAATTTTTGAGGCTCAAAGAAATTTGCGATATCATTTCCGAAAAACAGGAAAAGGCGCTGGTGTTCACTCAGTTTAAAGAGATGACCGAACCTCTTCACGATTTTTTGCGGACGGTATTCGGCAAAAACGGCCTTGTTTTACATGGCGGCACACAAATCAAAAAGCGCTCGGAGATGGTAGCGGCCTTCCAGGCAGATGACGGTCCCCCCTTCTTTGTATTATCGCTCAAAGCGGGAGGAACGGGATTGAATCTCACTGCGGCGGCGCATGTGATTCACTTCGACCGTTGGTGGAATCCGGCGGTTGAGAACCAGGCCACGGACCGCGCTTTCAGGATCGGTCAGAAAAAAAACGTTCTGGTTCACAAGTTTATTTGCGAAGGAACGCTGGAGGGTAAAATTGACGCGCTTATTGAATCCAAGCAGAGCTTGTCTCGGGAACTGCTGGAAGGCGATGATGGCGTATTGCTTACCGAACTGCCCAACGATGAATTGCTGAAAATCGTAGCCCTGGATATAAACTCTGCTGTTGGCGAACCATAATTGATTTGGAGCAAACATGTACGGATGGGGATGGGGGCGTTATGTTTCTGTCGCAGAGAAACGTAAGAACGCTAAAAAGGCGGTTGCGAGAATGCTGAAAAAAGGAAAGACCGTCCGCCCTGTCACGCTTGAAGGACGAACGCTAGCAAAGACATTCTGGGGCAAGGCGTGGAACAGTCATCTGGAATCATTCAGCGATTACGATAACCGTCTTCCACGAGGGCGAAGCTACGTCCGCAATGGATCGGTTGTTGACCTGACGGTGGAAAGCGGCAGGATTGAAGCGCTCGTCATGGGGTCGTCCCTTTACAGGGTTCAGATAGAAATCAAATCGGTTGACGACAAAAAGTGGCGAACCATCATGGACAATTGCTCCGGCCAGATTGATTCCGTCATAGAACTTCTCCAGGGGAAACTATCTTCTGGCGTTATGAAAACGATTACGGATAGACATAACGGGCTGTTCCCCTTGCCAACGGAAATATCGCTGAATTGCTCGTGCCCCGACTGGGCCACAATGTGCAAGCATGTCGCCGCCACTCTCTATGGAGTCGGCGCCAGATTGGATAACGAGCCTGAGCTTTTGTTTAAACTCAGAAAAGTGGATCATCTGGAGTTGATTACCGTAGCAAGCATGAAAACACCGGCCAGGCGCAGTGGCAAAGCTAACGTTCTTCAAGACCAAAATCTTTCCGAGATGTTCGGAATTGATGTTGTGATCGAAACGGTTTCGACAGGCGATGTCAAGAAGCCGAAAGCTAAACCATCCGCCAAAAAGGCCGCGAAAAAGAAAACTACCGCAAAGGCAAAGAAAAAAAGCGTAACCATTAAAAGAAAGGGCCGCACCGTACCCGACAATAAAACGTAAGGCTATATCTCAGGGCTTCACCCGAAGCCCTATATCCATTCTATTAGGCATCTTGCGATCAACTCGCTGGCTTGGCCATGAGGATGTTTCCATGACTGAGGGTACGCGCATCATTGCGTGGATTCTTTGCGGAGAGAGGGGAAGGGTAATTAGTCCTCCCTGAAATACCCTAAAAAACCGTAAAATCTCCAATAAAAGAGCGCCTTTTCCATGTTTTTCGCATCTAACAATTCGCAACAAAACGGCCTTCACCCCCCAAAATATGGAGATTTTTACAGGTGACTCCAAGACGGCTATCGCGGCAAACTGGCGTATTCTCCGTCCCGCTCGAACGCTTCGTCAATCCCGAACATCCGCTGTGCGTCCTGGCGGGTCAAATTGA
>JADGAO010000166.1 GCA_015231995.1 Nitrospinota bacterium
TAAGAGAAAATATTAATACCACCCTCACCCTGCCCTCTCCCCTCAAGGGAGAGGGTAAGAATTAGCGCCTTGCGGAAGTAGCGCCTCGCGTTTTCACTATATTGGTTTTATGCCGTGATGGCCGACGCGCTCCGGGTGGACGGATTAGCTCCATAAAATGAAGCTGGGCCGCCTTGCCGGAACAACAGGAGGCAGACCGGTTTTGGCAACTAGTAATTTGGGAGATTTATGACAGTGGCTGAAAAACGGAACGATCTGATTATCAGATTCGGCGGCGAGGGTGGCGAAGGCGTCATCTCTTCTGGCGACATGGTGTCGCAGGCCGCAGTCCGGTCGGGTCTGGAGGTGCTCACCTTCAAGACGTTCCCGGCGGAGATCAGGGGTGGTTACGCCATGTACCAGACCCGTTTCTCTCATGACAAGATCATGTCGGAGGGAACCGGGTTTGACGTTATGGTGGCGTTCAACCAGGAGGCTCTGGACAACAACGTAAAGCTTCTGAGCGAAGGCAACGTCCTGGTTTACGACTATCCGGGCGGCGATATCGCCGAGGAACAGAAAATCCCCGGCGTCACTTGCTACGCAGTGCCTATGACTAAAATAGCCAAGGAAGACCTGGGTACCCTGCGCTCCAAAAACATGGTCGCCATGGGCGCGGTGGCGGAGCTTTTCGCCATCTCGATGGAGCAGATACGGGGAACTATCCAGTCCAAGTTCGGCAAAAAAGGCTCGGAAGTCGTCGAGGTCAACTTCAAGGCGCTCGACGCCGGGCGCGACCATGTTCGCAACAATATCAAGAAGACCGATCCGTACCAAATGGATCCCGGCAAAACCGCCGCAAACACAATAATTCTTTCCGGTAACGACGCTGTGGGACTCGGCGCCCTTCTGGCCGGTTGCAAATACTTCAGCGCATACCCGATTACCCCGGCTACGGAGGTGGCGATATTCCTGTCGAGGCATCTGCCCAAGGTGAATGGGGCGCTGGTTCAGGCGGAGGACGAAATAGCTTCGCTGGCCAACGTGATAGGCGCGTCTTTCGGCGGGTTGAAGTCTATGACCGCAACTTCAGGCCCGGGGCTTTCGCTTATGCAGGAGCTTATCGGCATGGCCTCCATGATGGAGACGCCGCTGGTGATATGCGACGTGCAGAGAGGCGGGCCTTCTACCGGCCTGCCGACCAAGCATGAACAATCCGATCTTCTGCTGGCGGCCCTCGGTTGCCACGGCGACGCTTCCAAAGTGGTGATAAGCCCGGAAGGCGTGGAAGACTGCATATATCTCACGGTCGAGGCGTTCAACGTTGCGGAAAAATACCAAGTGCCTGTCTTGATACTCTCCGACGGGTCGCTTGGTTTCCGCACGGCTTCCATGAAACAGCCGGACCCGAAAAGCCTCCGCATAGTCAACCGCGAGCTTTATAACCCGTCAAACGGGGGCGAGTTCAAGAGGTATAAAGTGACGGAATCCGGCGTGTCGCCGATGTCCCTGCCCGGTATGCCTGGCGGGGCGTATATCTGCGCCAGCCTCGAGCACGCCGAGTCATCGGCCCCGCGTTATACGGCGGAAAACCACACGATGATGACCGACAAACGGTTCGGGAAACTCAAGGACCTCGAAGACTTCTTCCCGGCCACCGAAGCCGACGTCCAGGAAGGCGCGGAGTTGGGCGTTATCACATGGGGTTCCACGATAGGAGTCGCCCGCGAAGCTGTGGCCGATTTGAGGAAAACCGGGATGAAGATATCCGCGCTGTATCCCAAGCTGGTATGGCCGCTTCCGATGAAGGCTCTCAATGCGTTCTTAGCCAAGCACAAAAAGATAATCGTGCCGGAGGTCAACAAACAGGGCCAACTGGCGAAGATCATACGGATGGAAACCGGAGCGGATATTATAAGTTACGCCATTTACGGCGGCATGCCCTTCTCACCGAAGATGCTGGCCGACAAGTTCAAGGAGGTGTCGAAATGACAACAGCCACTGAGCCTCTGAAAGCGAAAGACTACAAGAGCGAGATTCCCCCGACCTGGTGCCCCGGTTGCGGCGACTACGGTGTGCTCAACGCCGTGCTCAAGGCGTTCGCCGACCTGCAGTTGGACATCAACAAGACCGCGTTGGTGTCGGGTATCGGTTGCTCGTCACGTTTCCCCTATTTCGTGAAGACTTACGGAATGCACACGGCTCACGGGCGTTCGCTTCCCGTCGGCGCTGGATTGAAAATGGCCCGGCCCGACCTGGAAGTGGTGGTGTTCAGCGGCGATGGAGACGGCTTCTCCATCGGCGGCGGGCACGTGCCGCATGTCGCTCGCAAGAACACAGACATCACTTATGTGGTGATGGACAACTCGATATACGGTTTGACGAAGGGACAGGTCTCCCCCACCAGCAAACAGGGCATGGTGACGGTCACGACCCCCTACGGCGCGCCGGATAACCCGGTCAACCCGGTCGCGTTCTGTCTGACATACGGGGCGACCTTTGTGGCGCAGAGCTACAGCTCCAAATCCAAACTGACGCAGGAGCTTGTGACGAAAGCGATCCAGCACAAAGGGTTCGCATTCGTAAACATCATCAGCCCCTGCCCGACGTTCAACAAGGTGGACACGTTCGATTCGTATAAAGAGCTGGTTTACGACATACCGGCGGATCACGACACGTCCGACCTCAACGCGGCCCTGCAACTTGCGTTCGAGGGGAAAAACAGCGGGCGGGTGCCGACAGGCGTGTTGTACCAGACGCAGAAGCCCACGCTTGTGGACAAATTGAACGAAATCAGGAAAAAGGCCAACGGGTCGGACAATTTCGACATGAACAAGATTATCGAGGCATACAAGCCTTAAGAATCGGAATCCACCCCTCTTCCGCGCATGTGGAAGAGGGGTTTTTTTATTAAGGGGGTTGCGCGCCGTCTCCCCTCCCCTATCGCCAGGCCCGATCCGAATTCCGAAGCAGATGATGATGTGGCAATATAGGGGCTGTCTCCCAAATGCTCGGCGTGGGTGTTCTTGTACATTGCAGGGCGAAGTGAAGCTTCCATCCCTTTCCCTCCCCTTAGCAAGGGGAGGTGGCGCGTAATCGCGCCGGAGGGGTAGCCCCCCTGAAAAGGGGGGTGGCGCAAAGCGCCGGGGGGTTAAACCCCCTCGCAACTGCGTTGCGGTCCCCCCTACTAAGGGGGACAAAAGGGGGGTGTTCTTCACCCCGCCGTCCTCGGTAGGGGCGGCTTGGGAGCCGCCCTTCCTTAAAGACGGGCGCGTCGCGACGCGCCCCTACGAAGGCCGATGTGAACGCCTCGAACAGCGTTTATTGTTTCTGTTTTACACCATTTGGCGACAGCTCCATATAACGCCATACGAAGGATGAAACGTTGTGAGTTTAACTGAACCTGACGAATCCGCCATCACGCCATCGCCTGCAAAAAAGCGCAGGAACGCCATTGGCCGTATCCACAAGCTGGCGGGGATTGTCGCCGCGTTGTGGCTTGCGGTTATCGGCGCGACCGGTTTCCTGCTCAACCAGAAGGACTGGCGATGGATTTGGCAAACCACCGTCCCGGAATCTCTCCTTCCCAAAAAGACTCTCGAAACAGCCGCCGAAATGGAAGTGGCGTTTTACCGTATCGATCCGGGCGACCCTTCCCGCAGGATAGCCGCCGGACGCAGGGGCGCATGGTTGAGCGATGACGCTGGGAATAGCTGGCGAAACGCCTTGTTTTCGGGGCTTCCCCCCGGCGAATCCCCGCAAGTGTTTTCCATCGTGGCCAACTCCGGCTCCGACTGGAACGATCTATGGCTCGCCACGGACGACGGCATATGGATGAGCATCAACCGGGCGGTATCGTTCGAACGCTTAGCCATGCCCGGTGTTTTTGTGAGCTCCCTGGCGCAAGGGTCCACGCCCGATGAGCTTATCGGGGTTGCGGACAGAAGCAGTGTGTTCACGCTGGATAAACGTAGCTTGGTTGTAAAATGGGTTAACCTCTCCCGTCCATCGTCCGATCAACTGCCCGATTCCGTCAGCGTCTCCCGTTTCGTCAGCGACCTGCATCACGGGCGCGGGATAGTTACGGGTATCGTGTCCACCCTCATGAGCGACATCGCTGGAATCGCTCTGATACTGCTTCCGATCACCGGCGTTCTGTTCTGGTTGTTATCGTCGAAATGGAAAAAAAACCGCTCCAACCCTGTAAACGATGAACGCCATTTGACGGCCATGCGCCGGTTTCGCATGGGCCACGGGGCGATAATGGGAATCGTCGCGACGATACCTATTCTCTATCTTTCCGTAACCGGCGTGATGATGGGGCACAGGGAGGAGATTCTGGAGTGGATGACCTCCAACAGGATCGCGTACAAATGGCTCACTCCCGCTTACGGGCTTTCGGACTGGAACATGGAAATATACAGCGTCGCCGGATATCCGGGCGAGGCTGGCAAGTTCAGCCTGGGCGTCCGAAGCGGGTTTTATACGACTGCCGATAACGGAGCCACATGGGAACGCGAAAAAATCCCCGGGCCTTCATCGTTTTTCGTCTGGACGACCCGCAGGATGGGCGGCGACCTGTTCATCGGCGCAATGGGAGGGCCGAACCTGCAAAAGCTTAACGGCGGGGAATGGAAAATCGTCAAAGGGGCGGGTCACATGCCCACGGATGTGTTTACAGGATTGAAAAGCGAACGGGTCTGGAAAAGTCACAGAGGATTCCTTGCCGAAAGCGGGAAGAAACGGGGAGAGTATGAGAAGTTCGAAACCGGCAGGCCGACGCCAGCAGGGGTGTCTGTTTATTATTTAATCACAAACATTCACAGCGGATTGGTTTTTCATTCACAATGGAAATGGGTCAACGACTTTTTCGCCGTTTTGGCTGTTATCCTGTGCGTCACCGGGCTTGGGGCCGTCTCCCGAATGCTCGGCGTGAGTGTTCTTCACCCCACCGTCCACCGAGGGTGAAAAGCGCCTCGAACAGCGTTTGTCGCTTCCGTTTTACCATTTTGGCGACAGCCACAAGAGCAAAAGTTGGAAGAACTTGACGTTAAACCCGTATTCCGAAGTTGAGGAGAGATTCTTCGCTATCGCTCAGAATGACAATATTGCTAACGTGTCACATGCGCAGGCTCCTTGAAAAGCGTTTATCCCAAATCTCGAAATAGAGCCGGCATGAATGGTATTGGTGAAATATGAAATTTCAGGGAAGCGTTACGCGTTTCCGCAAGAGCTACTTCTTTCTATAGAACATTCCCCGATCCACTTTGAGAAGATCGGCCGCCCGGCTTTTATTGTTCCCGCACATTTCCAGCGAAAGCTGAAGAGCCTGGCTGACTATATTATCGAGCGACACATCCTTGCTCGGCAGGGAAATGTGAAGAGCGAATGCGTTATTTTCCATGTGCGCGCCGACATGCTCCCTGTTGCCCTGTTTGCCGAATATTATCAGATGCCGGGGCTGGATCAACCCGTCGTCGGTCAGGATTGCCGCGCGTTCGATACAGTTTTTTAGCTCCCTCACATTTCCGGGCCAATGGTAGTCCATCAACGCCTCCATTGCCTTCTCGGATATCCCGGGCAACGGTTTGCCGAATTCCTTCCTGAACTGGTCCAGAAAATAATGCGAGAGGGTGGATACGTCTTCCTTGCGTTCCCGGAGTGGCGGGATGCGGATAGGGAACATGTTGACGCGGTGGCACAGGTCTTCGCGGAAAGACCCCATGCGGGCAAGCTCGGTCAGGTCGTTGTGCGAAGCCACTATTAGCCTGAATTCGGCCTTGATCTGTTTATTGGAGCCGAGCATTTCATAGGTCTTTTCCTGCAGTACCCGCAGGAGCTTCACCTGCAAGTCCAACGGCATATCGCCGATTTCGTCCAGGAGGAGCGTTCCTTTTTTAGCCATGTCCATTTTGCCGGGACGGTCTTTATCAGCGCTGGTGAACGCGCCCCGAACGTGCCCGAAAAGCTCGCTCTCCATCAAACCCGCCGGCATACCCGCGCAGTTGACGGCGACGAAACTTGTGTCAAGGCCGCTACCGGCGTTGTGTATGGCCCTTGCCAACACTTCTTTTCCAACGCCGCTTTCCCCGTAGATGGCCACTGTGGCGCCGGGGATCATCGCCACTTTTGCCGCCAGTTTCAACGCATCCGCCATCGCAGGGGATACCGTGACGATATCCTGGAAGTTGAATTGCTGTTTGATCTGGCTTTTGAGCCTTTTGTTTTCTTCGCTGAGTTTGAAGTGGTTTATCGAGTTGCGGATAGTCGTTAAAACTTTATTGGGATCGCACGGTTTCTGGATGTAATCGTAAATCCCCAGCTTCATACACGCCACTGCGTTGTCCACCGATCCATAACCGGTCAGTATCACATACGGCATATTCATGCGCCGGGCGCGCACTTCCTTGTAAAGAGCCACTCCGTCCATTTCGGGCATAGAGTAGTCGGCCAGAATGATATCCACTTCCGAGTTGGTGAGGATATTGAGGGCCTCGTTACCGCTGGTAGCTTTGAGGCAGTTCATCCCGCCTTTTCCCAGTATCTCGGAAAAAACGGAAAGCGATACGTCGTCATCGTCAACGATAAGAGCTGTGGCGTCTATTTTGCCGTAAGCGCCACTGAAAGCCGTTTCAGTCATATCAACTTCAATACCCCTTTTTCATGCTTCGCGCTGGCGCGCTAGAGGAGTATGTTACTAAAGTTTACGTAGAATTTTGAAAAAATAAAATATGGATATTGAAAGGCGCGTTATTGGGGCTGTCGCCATGACAAGAAGGAGGGCTTTGCATAATAACCCATCACGTTCGCAATATTGTCATTCTGAACGGAGCGTAGCGAAGTGAAGAATCCATCAAAAAGAATATTCTTTATACTTTGATCCTTAGGTCGTCAGAGCTTGTCCTGATGAGCGTAGCGAAGAAGGAACTCCCTCAGGATGACAAAATATGAAAATCGCTTGGTTATGCAAAGGTTTCCCTAATAACAAGAAGGGCGGTTCAGGAACCGCCTCTATCGGAAGCGGAAACAGGATTACCCGGCCAACGTATACGCAAGGCACGGCCAGGCCAGGCAGGAAAAAGCCGGCGAACCAAACTGGATTTTGAGGATATCAGGGCTGAATACGCCCCGTCACCTCATTGCGCGGACCCGTACCACAACGTCTACTCCAAGCGTCGAATAACCTTGGGGAGGCTGTGGGATCGCGTCAACTTTTATGGCGTCGGAACGTATGTCAATAAGCTCTCCAGAGTCCACATCGTAGAAATGATGATGGTCGGTGGATATTGGCTCATAAAAGACTTTTGTAGGATCGGCGATAATTTCCTTTATCAACCCTTTCTCCACAAAAAGCCTGAGGGTGTTGTAAATGGTGGCCTTTGAAACGATACCCCTGCCACGGTTGACTTTTTCAAGCACCTGTTCCGCAGAAACGTGTTGTAATTTTGAAAACAACACTTGGGCTATTTCCACTCTCTGGAGCGTCGAGGTGATGCCGTGTTTTCGGAGAAGGTCTGTGATTTCCGAAGTTATCGCCGCTCTTTCACCTAAAACAGTCGCTTCCATTTTGCTTGCTACCTTATTCAATTAGATTTGCTGACCATGATTATACTTGAAATCCTATTTAAATCAATACCCATTAAGAGAATTAATCTAAGTATTTTTTTCACGTTTATTGTACTACGGATCAGGGAAGTTT
>JADGAO010000167.1 GCA_015231995.1 Nitrospinota bacterium
GCGTTATCTCCATCAAAAGGCTCTCCACGCTCAGAGGCTTGGACAGATACCCGTAAGCGCCCTTTTTCAGGCAATCTACAGCCGTGGCCATCTCAACGATGGCGGTGATCATTATGACTTCCGTGTCGGGATATTGCTTCTTTATGAGCTCCAGCGCCTCGACCCCGCCCATCACCGGCATTCGGATATCCAGCAGGATGACCTCCACGCGGTTCCGCGACAGGAATTCCAGCGCTTCCACCCCATTGTGGGCCTCGGAAGCGTCATATCCTTTCTTGGCGAGTATCTTCCGTATTGTGGAGGCGGCCTGGGCCTCATCGTCGACTATCAACACGCTTTCCATATAGTTCTATTCCGTTATCAGGTATAACTTGCCTTCGATGAAGAGCTTGACCAGCCCTGGGTCGAACTGCGTCCCACTACATTCCCGCAGGATGGCAATGGCTTTTTCCCTGGGCATGCCTTTTCGATACGGCCGGTCGCTTGTCATCGCGTCGTAAGCGTCCGCTATCAACACTATCCTCGACAGGATGTCTATTTGCGCGCTGGCCAGCTTGTCGGGATAGCCGCTTCCGTCGTAATGCTCGTGATGGTTTCGGACAATCCTGCTCGCCTCGCGCAGAGTGTTTATGTTCGAGGTTATATTGAAGCCGATGACAGGATGCGTTTTTACGCTCTCGAATTCCTCTTGCGTAAGCTTCCCTGGCTTGTTCAAAATCGTCTCGATGACGCCTATCTTCCCTATATCGTGAAGCATGGCTCCGGTTTCAAGCGCCTCCAGCCACTCCTTCTGCACGCCCGCCGCCTCCCCCAATCTCACCGAATAGGACGCCACACGCCTGCAATGCCCTTTCGTATAAGGATCCTTGGCTTCTATCGCCTCCGAGAAGGCCAGGATTATCTCCCGGTTGGTTGTTTTCAATTCGCCCAACAGCCGGGCAAGCCTCGCCGTCTGTTCGGCCACTTTAAACTCGAGCGTCTTCTGATAGGCGCGGTTTTCGCTGACAAGCCTCCGTTTTTCCAGGGTGGACTGGATGGAGTGCAAAAGCTCGCCCAACACAATCGGTTTGCGTAAAAAATCGTCCGCTCCCCCCTTGAGGGTCAACAGGCTTATCTCGATGTCCTCGACAGCGGTGACCATGATGATCACCGATTCGGCGTCGAACTTGCGTATTTCCTCAAGCGCCTGATCGCCGCTCATCGTTGGCATCTTCACGTCGAGAATAATTACGTCCGGGCCGATCTGCCTTGCCAGCGACACGGCTTCACGCCCATTATTGGCTGTCGCCGTCTCAAAACCTTCGCGCTTGAGGTACCTTTCCATGGCGGCGCAGATTTCTATCTCGTCGTCAACTATCAACGCCATGAGCTTTTTAGCTTCCATCAATCCACTCCCGACACTGTCGAATTGCTCGATACCGGCAGGGCTACAGTAAACGCGGCTCCCTCGCCTTCCTCGCTTTCCACCGTCATGGTTCCGCCATGGTTCTGCACGATTCCGTACGCGATACCCAATCCAAGACCCGTTCCTTTTCCCTCTTCCTTGGTGGTGAAAAAGGGGTCGAACACTTTCCCCATATGCTTAAGGGGAATTCCCACGCCGTTATCGGCAAACCTGATCTCGATATAGGAGCCTTCCAAAATGGCGCTTATCGAAAGGCTCCCGGTCCACTCTTTTTTCTTTAATTCGTCCATGCAACAAGACCTGCGTTTTTCGTTCATGCTGTCGCGCGCATTGCCGATAATGTTCAGGAACACCTGCGCCAGTTGATCGGGATCGCCTATTATTTCGACGGGATCGGCCTCGAAACGCCTGATCAATTCAATACCCTCGCTTTTCACCTCGTATTCGATAAGCGATATGGTTTTTTCAAGAAGATCATTGACGTCGATGACGACGTTTTCGGGTTTCCGCTCCCGGGCGAATTCACGGAGGTTGTCTATGATTTTCGAGGAACGCCTGACCTGCTCTATTATCACTTTGTAAGTATCGTCACGCTCCTCCTTTGCGTCGTCCCCCATTTGAAGGAGTTGAACGGTCGTGGAGATTATATTCAGCGGGTTTTTAAGCTCGTGCGCAACGCCGGCGGACAACTGCCCCATTGACGCCAGTTTCTCGCTTCTGATCAGGAGCCTTTGCGTCTTTTCCAGATTGGACAGCGCCTCTTCAAGCTGTGCGTTGGAATCCTTCAGGTTCGTCTCCCACTTTTTCCGTTCGGTCACGTCCCTGATTATCGCCGTGGCATGCCACTTTTCGTTTACCATAAAGCCGGACACCATAAGCTCCACGGGAAACTCCGCGCCGTCCTTCTTTAGCGCCGTCATCTCGATTATCTTTCCGAGCATGGGGCCCTCCCCGGTCTTCCTGAATTTCAACATACCCGCCATATGCTCGTCCCGGTATTGCGGGGGAACTATGATCGCAATGTTTTTGCCGATAGCCTCGTCGCGCGAATATCCGAAAATCCTTTCGGCGGCGGCGTTCCAAAAGATGATCGAGCCGTCAATGCCCGATTTGTCTTCGCCGTCTATCGTGATTATCGCGTCGTTCGCGGAGTGGGCCATGGCATGGAACTTCTCCTCGCTTTCCTTTATCCGGCGCTCAGACTCCTTTTCCCTGGCGATATACCACACGTAGTCTATAAGCAGTTGCAGTTGGCGTATGTCGGCTTCGGAATAATCCTCGGCCTTGTTTCCCACTGTAACGAGGGCGACAACCTTTCCGCCTTCAACCGCTGGCACGCTAAGGAACCTGCGAAGCTCCAGAGACCCGAACGGAAGCTCTCTTTTGCCATCATGAGCCTGATGCTCGTTGAGTACGACAGGGCGCCTTTGTCGAATCGCTTCCGCCCAAAGCCCCGCCTTCTCGACGGAATGGTCATGGGAATCGGCCCATAGATAGCATTTCTCAGGCGAGCTTTCGTAGCAACGCGCAATAGTCATGAAACTCTCGTCTTCATTTAAAAATCCCATAAACGCAATTTCGCTCCCGGTCAGCGTCAAGCATCCGTTCATCGCATGATCCATGACCGTCTGGATAGGCTTCTCTTTTATCCTGCCGAGCTCCAGCATGGTTTCAAGACGCGCCTGTTCGAGCCTGATTTTCTTTTCGGCGAGGATGCGCTCGGTTATATCTTCGAAAATAGCGACGAAATACCCCTTTTCCGGGCAGTACGCCAAAACGCTCAGCCAAATATTCATGATGTCAAAGTAAATGGTGAACTGAGAGCTCTCTCCGGTCATGGCCACCTGCCCGTAAATTTCAAACAGGTTCGGTTTGTAGTTATTGATCCCTGGAATCACCTCTGTGACTTTTTTCCCGGTTACGTCTTCTTTTTTAAGGCCGGTCACCCGCTCGAAAACGTCGTTAACCTCCAGATAAATCCAATCGAACGGTTTGCCGCGTTCGTCAAAAATCATTTCGCAGTATGCGTAACCGTTCGTTATGTTGGTGAAAAGAGCGCGGTATTTCCTCTCGCTTTCCTGTGTCTTCAGGCCCTCCTGCTTGCGCTGGGTAATGTCCCGGTCGACGCCGCGATATCCGCGAAACTCGCCGTCAGACCCAAAGATTGGCGCTCCGCTGGTCTCCAGAATAACCTCATGGCCGTCTTTGGCCAGATTCCTGTTTTCCAGATTATGGATCGGAAGCCGGGCGCCGACCGCTGTCGCGATTTCCGAAGCGACTCTCCTGCTCTCCTCCGGAGCCATCAAATCAAACGGGGTCTTTCCGATTATTTCTTCAGGCGCGTAACCCAATATGTTCAGAGACTGGGGGCTTGCGTAAACATAGGCCATGTTCTGGTCGACTTCCCAAATCCAGTCGTTGGTGCTCTCTACGATGTTGCGGAACCGCTCCTCGCTCTTCCTCAGCTCCGCCTCCATTCTTTTGCGCTGACTGATGTCGCGGGCGACGCTGACCATGTATTCTTTCTCGGCTTTGGCGACAATCTTTACGTTCACCTCCACCGGGAAAACCCCGCCGTCGCTACGCCTATGCTCTCCCTCCAAAAGCATCACACCCTGTTTTTTGAGTTCTTTTATGTGATCGTCCCAATCGCTCTTGCTCGGCAGTCCGTTTTCTATGTCTATCACTCCCATTGTCAGAAGCTCCTCGCGGGTGTAGCCGAGGCTTGCGCACGCCTTCTCGCTGACGTCTATGAACCTGCTGGTCGCCACGTCTATGATGAATATTGCGTCGCTGGACTGGTTTATAACGTCTTTGAACAACTGGGTCGCTTCATGCGCCCGCTTAAGCTCCAGGCGCACGGCCTTTTCCGCCAAAGCCCGGTTTACCGCCATGGGAAGGATGAACAATTTGCTTTTGGGCACATAATCCGTGCACCCCAACTTCATTGCGGCAAAAGCGTTTTCGTCGCCCATAACCCCGGTAACAAGGATGAAGGGGATATCGGGAGTTTTTTCCATCGTTATTTTCAACGCGGCTATCCCGTCGAAAGAAGGCAGGTTGTAGTCAGACAGGATTATGCCGGGACGGAACTCCGCAAGCTCTCTTGTAAAATCTTCCCGTGTGTCGACTCGTTTGGAGACGAAGGCAAGCCCGCCCCGCCGCAAAGCGTTTATAACCAGCTCTGCGTCTTCAGGAACGTCTTCGAGAATCAGTATCCTAAGTTCCCTGTCCATAAAGCCACAATCTCAATACGAAATCTTGTTGACCAGAAGCCAATACAATCCCAGCTCCGAAACCGTGTCGAGGAAACTTTCGAATTCGACCGGTTTGCTTATGAAGCTGTTGACGCCGAGGTTGTAACTTTCCACAATGTCTCTATCCTCCCTGGAAGACGTAAGGATGACGACCGGTATTTTTTTCGTCCTGTTATCGCCCTTCATCCGCCGAAGAACTTCGAGGCCGTCAACCTTTGGAAGCCGCAGGTCCAGCAACACCAATTTCGGAACGATGACGCGATTGGCGTACGAGCCGGTTCCGAAAATGAAATCCAGCGCCTCCGCGCCGTCTTTCACCCAGTGAAGCTTGTTGGCGAGTTTGCGCCTCGTCAGCGCGTTTATAGTCAGCTCCGCGTCGGTTTCATTGTCCTCGACAAGAAGGATATGGATATTTCCCGCCGATATCGAATCCTCATGCGACATGGCATTTCTCCTCCGTCAACTGCGATGGGGCGGATACACCGCCAGTTAAAGAGGCTTTGGGCAAGGTGAAATAGAATGTCGCGCCTCTGCCGACGTCGCCTTCCGCCCAAACCCTGCCTCCGTGGTATTCGATTATGCGTTGAACGATGGCCAGCCCGATGCCGGTTCCCTGAAATTCGCTTTCGGTGTGCAGGCGCTGAAAAACGCCGAACAGTTTGTGAGCGTATTGCATCTCGAAACCGGCGCCGTTGTCTTTGACGTAGTAATTTGTCTCGTTATCAACTTCGCCACCGCCTATTTCTATTCGAGGCTGTTCGACGCCAGCCGTGAATTTGATCGCGTTGCCGATAAGGTTTGCGAAAACTTGCCGCATCAACGCAAGGTCGGCCATCGCCTGCGGCATTGGGTTGACGATGAATTCTGGCGGTTTTCTTTCATCGCCGGCGGTCATTTCTTCAAACACCGACTTTGCGATATCTCCCATATTTATCCAGGTAAGCGACATCTCGTTGCGCCTCACCCGCGAGAAATCGAGGAGGTTGTCAATGAGTGTCTCCATCTTTCCCGCGCTCTTTATCACGACGTTGAGCAGACGTTTCCCCTCGCCGTCGAGCCTGTCGCCGTAATCCGCCTCCAGTATATTGATAAAGCCCCCTATCGCCCGAAGGGGCACGCGCAAATCGTGGGAGACGGAGTAGCTAAACCCCTCCAACGCCTTGTTCGCCGCCTCGAGCCGCGCAAGATTGACCTCAAGATCGGCTTCCATCTCTTCGAGTTCCTTCGTGCGTTCCGCCACCTTTCTGTCGACGGCGGCATAGGCCCGCCGTAGCTCACGATTGCGGTATACGAGCATGGAGGTGATGACCAGCGTAAAACCGGCGGCCATGCCGTAAACGATGCGCATGTCCATTCCCCTGTTTTGCAGGGGAACCCAGCGGTTCCAGATTCTCCTATGTTCGTTGTGCGTGATCCTCGCGATAGCCTTGTTCAAAATCGGGACCAACTCCGGCCAGTCGCCCCTCACCCCGATACGCAATTCGTTTGTGAAATCGGCGCTTGCCGCAATCTTGAGGTTAGACGGCTCGTGCGATATGGAATGTAGCGCGTCCGGCAAAGTCCCGACAAAGGCGTCCACCTTGCCTCTCGTCACATCCTGCAACGCTTCCGATGTGCTATTCGAGGGAAACAGGACTATTGCGGGATGTTCGGAGGCAAGCCATTCGTGGGAGACGAAATTGGCGCGCACAGACACCCTTCTTCCGGCAAGATCGGAAACGCTCCTTATGCTTTTTTCGTCGGCGCTGGCGATGACGACGTAGGGCAGGTCAATGAGAATGTCGGTAAATTCAAGATAGGCCTCGCGGGCGGCGGTTTTGCCTAACAGTATCAACACATCTACATTGCGGCGCCGCGCCTTGTTAAGCGCCTGACCCCATGGAACTTCGGGAGTCAGCGAAAATGTTATCTGCAAATCTCTTTCGATAAGGTTTTTATAATCGCCAGCTATGCCTGATAACCCGCCCGCTCCGTCGCGCATGGAGATAGGCTCCCAATCGGGAACCGTCGCAAGCCTGATATTGGGATGAGCGTTGAGCCATGCGCGTTCGGATGCGGTTAAATCAACGCCTTGCCGCGTTTCGAACGCCGCAATGCCGGGTTCGTGATTCGCCGCCCCGTGAGTTTGCAGAAGCCGGACGCCGTAAAGCGACGCCGGGACGGTAAGGATTAGAGCGACGATGGTTAGAGGCCAGAAGGAAATCGCCAATCCCCCTCGCGCAAACGATCGGTAGGGCCAGGCAGTGTTTCTCACTTTACTGTTCCCCGCATGTCAGCCGGACGAACCCTCAGGGTGGATTTTAAAGAATTCGCAGACTGAATAAAATAATTTTATATAACGGCCTCGCTCTCTTCGTTTGAATTACCGTGACGCCACCTGATTTTGTATTATAAACAGTTTTTTTCTGTTGTAAAGTATTATCACTATGCTATCTGTCAAAAAAGAACACCACCATTAACATTCCACCTACCCTCCCCTCGCTCCTTTCATCTTCCCCAAAAACACAGGGGCCTCGACGAAACCCACAACTCTCAACTCCACCCGTTCCACGCCGCTCTTATCCAGAAACACGATGGTCGGCACTCCGGCCACGTTGAACTTTTTCTTTAACGACTCCACCTCCGGGCTACCGCCTGTGGTCACGTCGGCTTTGAGCATCACAAAACTTTTCGACAACTCCACCACGTCTTTGTCGGGAAACGTAAAATTCTCCAGCTCTTTGCAGGGCAGGCACCAGTCGGCGGTGAAATCCACGATAACCGGTTTACCGGCGGATTTGGCCTGTTCGATAGCGGAGGCGGTCGCTTTCTCCCACGTTATCCGGGGGCCGGTCTCGCCTTTTGCGGGAAACAAAAAGAAGACGCCAGCCGCGATAAACGCCAGCCCAGTCGCCCATTTGATCCCGGTGAAGACACGCCCGGCTTTGGCGACTTTGGTTATCCATCCC